>CALCPL010000001.1 GCA_937897125.1 uncultured Candidatus Pelagibacter sp.
AGATTGCCTCTTGTCTCGTGGGCTCGGAGATGTGTATAAGAGACAGCATCAAATGATGTTGCAACAGTTCCAGGAACACCTGGAGCATTTAATAAAATTGATGAAGTTGATCCACCAAATACTGCACCATAATAAACACCTGCCATTAAAATTAATCCAGTAGCTGGATCAAAACCATAAGTAATAGGTATCATTAATGCAATTGCCGTCATTGGTCCAAGACCAGGTAGCATTCCAATGATGGTTCCAAAAAAACAACCAATCATAACCATAAATATGTTTTGAAATGTAAGAGCTGTTTTTAAACCAATTAGAATTCCTTCAATCATCCCATAACTCCAATTAGTTTTAAAAATGGATCTCTTAAATAAATTTCAAGCACTCCATGCAAAAGATACATGAAAGCACCAACAAAAGGGAAAGAGAGTAAAAATATTAATTTCCACCTTCTCTCACCTAACGCATAATAAGAAGACGCTAAAAATAGAGAGGTAGTTAAAAAATAACCTACTTTTAATATAGTTGCTCCATAAATAATTGCTATAATCACTAGTATAGCAGTTTTCTTGTACTCTAAATTATTATGATCAACTTTAATGGTATTACGCTCTGGTAAAATAATTTTTAAACCAGAAAAAAATAAACCTGCATAACCTAAATAAATTGGAAATGTTCTGGCATTAAAAGGTGCATTTTCATCAAATGAAAAAACTTGAATTTGATACGCGATATATAAATAGAATGCTGAGAAAATAAAAAAGAGCAGTGATATAATTTTAGTAGTATTTATATTCACTGCTCTAATTTTTAAATAATCCTAAAGGATTATATAACTCCTAATTTCTTCATAAGAGCTGTCATTTCTACAGTTTGTGCATCTAAGAATTTAACAAAATCCTTATCTGAGTTATAAATATTAACCCAAGCATTTCTTTTTCTAACAGCTTCCCATTCAGGAGTTTTCATAACTTTACCTAACATTGCAGATAAAGCTTTTTTATCTTTATTGCTCATATTTGGAGGTCCAAAAAATCCTCTCCAGTTTACGAACTGAACATCATATCCTTGTTCTTTTAGAGTTGGTGCATCCGGTGCATCAGCTATTCTTGAAGGAGCAGTAATACCAATAATTCTTACTTGGTCTCTTGCACCCATAAGTTCACCTAAACCTGTAGAGATAATTTGAGTTTCTCCAGATAAAAGTCCAGCTAACGCTTTTCCACCAGCATCATAAGGAATGTAAGCAACATCATTTGGATTAGCACCAGCAGCTTGGAAAGCTAAAGCACCAATTAAATGGTCCATACTTCCTCTTACTGATCCACCAGCCATTTTGATAGAGCTTGGATTCTTTTTATATGCATCAACTACATCTTTAAAGTTTTTGTAAGGTGAGTCTTTTGCAACTGCAATCGCACCGTAGTCACCAATTACACCAGCGATCGGTGTAACATCTTTATAAGATAAAACTCCAGATCCTGTAACATAACCTTCGTGTCTAGTAATAGATCTTAAAACTAGCGGCGTAGATTGTACTAAAATTGTATTTTTAGGTTGAGTGTTAATCATGAAAGCTAAAGCTTTTCCACCACCACCACCTGACATATTTTCAAATGATGCACTTTTTAACATTCCTGATTTTGTTAAAGCTTCTCCAGTACCTCTAGCAGTTCCATCCCATCCACCACCAGCACCACCACCAATTACGAAATGGATTTTATCCATTGCGATTGAATTTGTTGCTGTTGCAGAGAATAATAGAATTGCTGAGAACAATACTGAAACTAATTTTTTAATGTTTTTCATTATATTCCTCTATTGTTAGTTTTTAATATTTGCAGTTAATTATACTATGGTCATGAAAGCAAGTTTTTGAATAGAATACAACTTAACGTTGATTTTCTTTTTTTAGGAAATAAACAAGT
>CALCPL010000002.1 GCA_937897125.1 uncultured Candidatus Pelagibacter sp.
TTCGTCGGCAGCGTCAGATGTGTATAAGAGACAGAGCTTCAGTTTCGGGCCAAAGAGCTGCCATGTGATGTGAATTTTTTATAGCTAGAACTGCTACACCATTTTTTTTAGCTAAATCAATAACTGCAGGTAATCCTAAACTTAAAACCATTGGAGCAACTGCATTATTACCTAATACTTTAATAATACTTGGAGCAACATTTTCTAATTCAGGTCTTGCTTTACCATTAATCTTTTTACTTTTTAAGCCAGCCACATAAGCGGGTAATCTAAACAAACCATGAGAAACAGAACCATCTCTTTCAGCTCTCATAATAGTATCTGCTAAAATACTAGCATTTTCCTCATCACAACCATTAGCTAGTAATGTTTTTTTAGCTAATTCTAAAATTTCATTTAATGTTAAGGATACTGTATTCATTTATTTAGCTTTACATTTTTTGCATAAACCAAAAAACTCTAAATTATATTTATTATATTGCATTCCAGTATCGTCTTCAAAATTAGTTAAATATTTTGAAAGTTTTGGATTATTAATTTCAGAAACATTTTCACATTTATTACATATTGAAAAAGCCGTTGCTTGTGAAATTTCACAACTTGAACTTTTACAAGCTATAAAAGCATTTCGACTTTCTACTTTATGTATTTTTCCAATCTCTACTAATTTATCTAGTGCTCTATAAACTTGTAGCGGTGCTTTAATTCCTTTTTTTTTAACATTAAATAAAATGGAATAAGCCTTAAGTGGTTCTTTAGCTTTTTCTATAAAATCAAAAATAATTTGCTGATTTTTAGATAAAAATTCTTCTTTATGATTCATATATACTTCTAACAATTACACACTAGTTTTTCAATCGAGTGAATTTATTTATTTTTGTTAATGACAAGATAAACAAAACTAATGCAGCTGTGATTATGGATGGTCCTGACGGTGAGTTTAACTCTAATGAAGCAAATAAACCCACTATTACTGACAGCAATCCACCTATTACAGAATAAACAACCATTTGAACTGGATTATTAGAAAGATTACGTGCCATAGCAGCAGGAATAATTAACATTCCTGTAATTAACAATAGTCCAACCATTTTAATAGAAATTGCAATTATAGCAGCCATTAGAATGGTAAAAATTGCATTTACTCTCGCTGGGTTCATTCCCTCAGCTTCAGCTAATTCATAATTAACTGTTGAAGCAAAAAGTGGTTTCCAAATAATCTTTAAAACTAATAATATTAATACTCCACCAATCCAAATAATAAATATGTCATTTGGAGCTACAGCAAGAATATCACCAAACAGTAGTCCCATTATATCAAAACGAATAAATGATAAAAAGCTAATCACCACTAAACCTACAGCTAAAGATGAGTGAGCCAGCAATCCTAATAAGGCATCACCAGGCAAGTTGGTAGTTTTTTGTAGTTTTAACAAAACAAGTGCTACAGCTGAAGAAACAAAAAAAACTGATAAAGCAATATTAATATCAAAAGATAAAGCTAGAGTTACACCAAGTAATGCTGAATGAGATAAAGTATCACCAAAAAAAGATAGTCTTCTCCAAATAACAAAACATCCAAGAGGACCAGCAACTAAAGCAATGCCTATGCCAGCAATTAGAGCTCTTATAAAAAAATCATCTAGCATTATCAATGTTTCTTTTCTTTAATACTACCATCAGTAGAATGGGTATGATCATGCTTATGCTCGTATACAGATAATAACGTTGATGCTTGGTCTCCAAATAATTCTTTGTAGTTTTTATTATTTGCAACATTCATTGGTGTACCTGAGCAACAAACATGCCCATTTAAACAAACAACATAATCAGTTTTAGACATAACCACATTTAGATCGTGAGAAATTAATAATATTCCACAATTAAGTTCATCAGAAATTTTTTTGATTAATTCATAAAGGGCAATTTCTCCTGTAAAATCTACACCTTGAACAGGTTCATCTAATACAAGTAAATCAGGTTTTTTTGCTATTGCTCTAGCCATTAAAACTCTTTGAAATTCTCCACCAGAGAGACTTCTTAAATCATTATGTTTAAGATGTTCTACTTCTGTTAATTTTAAAGCACTTACAACTTCATCAAATTGAAGCGTTTGAGTTAAACTCATAAAATCAATTACTCTAATTGGCAACGTCCAATCGATTGATATTTTTTGAGGCACATAACCAATCTTATTTGTGTTTTTTGTAACTTTTCCTTTAATGTTTTTATGAATTCCTAATGCAATTTTTGCTGTAGTGGTTTTTCCAGAGCCGTTTGGTCCAATCAATGTTAAAATTTTACCTCTTTCAATTTCTAAAGATACATCATGGACTAACCATTTATTATCTTGAAAAATTCCAACGTTTTCTAATTTTATTAATATTTCTTTTTTATCTAAATTCATTTTATTTTAAATAACAGCTTGACTAATTAAATATGTTATATTATTACGCTTTGTTATATTATAACATTAACTTAAAGCAAATTAAAACTATGAAAAAAATACATTTAATATCAACGTTAATTGGACTATTAGCATTTTCAACATTAGCAAAAGCAGACTTAAAAGTTGTAACATCTATTAAGCCTATCCACTCATTGGCTAGTTATATAATGGATGGTGTAGGTTCGCCAGGATTAATAGTTGATGGTTATAATTCACCTCATAGTTTCCAGTTAAAACCCTCTCACGCTAAAATGTTAGAACAGGCAGATATCATATTTTGGATTGGAGAAGACTTAGAAAATTTTTTAGAAAAACCGCTAGCTACAATTGCTAAAAAAGCTGAAAAGATTGAATTACTAGAAATTAAAGGCATTAAGAAATTAAAATTTAGAGAAAGAAATATTTTTGAAGAACATGAAGGTCACGATGATCACGGAGATGATGCTAAAAAAGAAGAACACGATGATCACGGAGATGATGCTAAGAAAGAAGAGCATGACGATCATGAAGGACATGGTCACGGTGAATATGATCCACACATTTGGTTAGATCCAATTAATGCAAAAGTTATATTAAGTGAGATAACTGAGCATTTAATTGAAAATGACTCAAAAAATGCATCTACTTACAAATCTAATTTAGCTAAAGCATTAGCTGAAATTGATAAGCTAATAATTGATGTAATTACTGAGACTAATACGGACCTTAATTACGTAGTATTTCATGATGCGTATCAATATTATGAAAATAGATTTAATGTAAACATACTTGGTGCAATGACTGTTAATCCTGATGTTATGCCTGGTGCAGAACAAATTCATGAAATTCATGAAGTCATTGAACATGATAATGTGAATTGTATATTATCAGAGCCTCAATTTAATCCTGATATAATCAAATCTATTGCCAAAGATACAAGTGTAAAAACTGGTGTCTTGGATCCACTAGGTGCTAATCTAAAGCCAGGAAAAGATTTATATTTTGATTTAATCAGAAATATGTCGGCTTCATTTAATTGCTAATATTATTTAGTAATTAAATAAAGATTTCAGTCTCTTCTATATTGTAATAAAATCCTCATAAAACTTACATATAGAGGAGACTATGTTTATTAAAAAATACCTTAAATGGATCAGTACTGCTTTAGTATTAACTGGAATATTATTAACTAATTTAAATATCTACCCTATTAACATCTACTTCCATGGTCTTGGAGTTATTGGTTGGACGATAGCCGGTTTTATATCAAAAGATAAGGCTATATTAACAAACTTTGGATTACAGATACCACTGTTCTTAATAGGGATTTATAAAATAATACTTTAACTCAAAGAATAACCTGCTGATCTAACAGTTCTAATTAACTCTTTTGTTCCTTTGATATTAATAGTTTGTCTCAATCTTCTTATGTGAACATCAACTGTTCTTGTTTCTACATTAATATTGTTAGTCCAAATATTTTCCAGAATTAGATCTCTTGAATAAACACGTTTAGGATTTTTAATAAAAAAATTAATTAAAGCATATTCTTTAGGGCCTAAATGAATTTCTTTATTTTTTCTAAAAACACGACGTGTTATTCTATCAACTTTAAGATCTTCAAATTCAATAATATCAGAAATCAGTGAGGGTTTGGATCTTCGAAGCAACGCTTTTATTCTTGCAAGCAATTCTGGGAAGCTAAATGCTGTCTCTTATACACATCTCCGAGCCCACGAGACAAGAGGCA
>CALCPL010000003.1 GCA_937897125.1 uncultured Candidatus Pelagibacter sp.
TCTATTCGTCGGCAGCGTCAGATGTGTATAAGAGACAGAAAGATACTTGCATTTTAAATCATAATTTTTTTGATCAATCGCATGAAGTTGTTTTTAGATCTTTGACATTTGTTATTCAAAAAATAGGAAAAAAATACTATCCTGTTAGAGGAAAAAGTATCAATGAACTGATTAACCGAATTACCCTCAAGACATTTTCGAAAATAACTTTAGGAGGTTGTTTTGTTGAAAGTGTTAATGAGACCATATTAATATCAAGAGAAAACACTAATAAAGTTAAAGTTTTGTAACAATTTGACACTTGTTTAATTAATAATAATTATTATCTTAAAGGTATGAATATGAAGAATTTAGCCATGTGGGCAGTAATTGTTTTTTTAACAATAGGCCTTTATAATATGTTTAAGAACCCTCAAGCTAATGTAGGCAAAGGTAATTCTATTATATTTTCAGAATTTTTATCAGAAGTTGATAATGGTGGAGTTGTAAAAGTAGATATTCAAGGAAACAATATTAGAGGGGTGCTAGCTAATGGAAATACTTTTTCTACTTATTCACCAAATTATCCAAATTTAATTGAGAAGCTATCTGAAAAAGGTGTAAGTATATCAGCTGCTCCTTTAGAAGATAAGATGCCTTCTTTGTTTGGAGTTTTATTGTCGTGGTTTCCAATGTTGTTACTAATTGCTGTTTGGATTTTCTTTATGAGACAGATGCAGGGTGGCAAAGGTGGAGCTATGGGTTTTGGAAAATCTAAGGCAAAAATGATGAATGAATTAAAAGGTAAAGTTACCTTTGATGATGTTGCTGGAGTAGAAGAGGCTAAAGAAGAAGTAGAAGAAGTTGTTCAATTTTTAAAAGATCCTAAAAAGTTTAGTAGACTTGGTGGAAAAATACCAAGAGGATGTTTGTTAGTTGGTCAACCTGGAACAGGTAAGACTTTACTTGCTAGAGCTATAGCTGGAGAAGCAGGAGTTCCATTCTTTACTATATCAGGATCAGATTTTGTTGAAATGTTTGTGGGTGTTGGAGCCTCAAGAGTTAGAGACATGTTTGAACAAGGTAAAAAAAATTCACCCTGCATTATTTTCATAGATGAGATAGATGCTGTTGGAAGAAGTAGGGGAGCTGGTCTTGGAGGGGGTAACGATGAAAGAGAACAAACTTTAAACCAGTTATTAGTTGAAATGGATGGCTTTGAAACGAATGAAGGTGTAATAATAATTGCTGCTACAAACAGACCTGATGTATTAGACCCAGCATTATTACGACCAGGTAGATTTGATAGACAGGTAGTTGTTGGACTTCCAGATATAATAGGTAGAGAAAAAGTATTAAAAGTTCATGTTAAAAAAATTAAAATGGCACCTGATGTCAATTTAAGAACAGTAGCTAGAGGAACTCCTGGTTTTTCAGGTGCAGATTTAGCAAATATAGTTAATGAAGCAGCATTACTTGCTGCAAGAAAAAATAAAAGACTAGTTACTCTAACTGACTTTGAAGAAGCTAGAGATAAAGTGATGATGGGATCAGAAAGAAGATCCATGGTCATGACCGAAGAAGAAAAAACATTAACAGCTTACCACGAAGCTGGACATGCAATAGTAACTATTAATGAGAATGCAGCTCATCCAATTCATAAAGCAACAATCATTCCAAGAGGTCGAGCCTTAGGAATGGTTATGCAGCTACCTGAGAGAGATCAGATATCCCAAACAAGAGAACAACTTCATGCTCAATTAGCTATAGCTATGGGTGGAAGAGTAGCGGAAGAAATCATATTTGGTGAAGATAAAGTTACAACTGGTGCATCTAGTGATATTGAACAAGCGACTCAAAGAGCAAGAGCCATGGTAATGCAAGCAGGCCTTAGCAAAGAGTTGGGACCAGTTGCTTATGGTTCGAATGAAGAAGAGGTATTTTTAGGTAGATCTGTTGCTAGAACTCAAAATATGTCTGAAGAAACTTCAAAAAAAGTAGACTCAGAAATTAGAAAAATTGTAGATAAAGGTTATGAAAGAGCAAGAACAGTTTTAACTGAAAAAATTGACGATCTACATAAATTAGCTAAAGCTCTCTTAACATATGAAACACTGTCAGGTGAAGAAATAGAAAACCTGATAAATAAAAATATATATCCAAGCAATAAAGAGGATTTAAAAGTTGAAGATGAAGATAAAGGCTCAGCTTTAAGCTCAATGGGTCTTAAGCCAAAAATAGTTCATTAAAACTAAATGAAAAAATATTACACAAGAGCGTGTAATTTTGCTTACGGTAAATTTTCGATTGAATTAGTTAGAAAAAAAAAAAATCTCCCACTAAATGGTAATAAGAAAATTTCCTTTGGACAAATTGAAATTCTTACACGAACTTCTATCAAAAAAATTGATCTTAAGGATATAAAAAAATTACCTAAATCTCTGAAAGAAAAAATTAATAAAGATCTTAAGATTATTGTTAAAAAAAATAAAAATTTTTCAAGTTTAAATTTTAATAAAATACCTAATATCTGTCTCTTATACACATCTGACGCTGCCGACGAAT
>CALCPL010000004.1 GCA_937897125.1 uncultured Candidatus Pelagibacter sp.
GAATTAGGTGGAAAAAACCCAAATATTATAATGAGTGATGCTGACTTAGATATAGCAATACCAGGTGTAATTGATGGTATGAGGTATACTCGTCAAGGACAAGCATGCACCGCTGGATCAAGAGTTTATATACATGAAAAAATTTATGATAAAGTTTTAGAAGGTGTGGTTTCTAAGTTGAGCAAACTTAAGATGGGGAATGCACTTGATAGTAAATCTGATATTGGCGCAATAATATCTGATGAACAGCTCAAAAGAACCTTACATTATATGGATATTGCTAAAAAAACATCATCAGCCAAGGTTTTGCATGGTGGCAATCAACCTAAAGGAGGAGATTATAAGGAAGGATTCTTTTATGAGCCAACTTTATTGTCAGGGGTTCCTGTAGAATCTCCTGTATGTCAAGAAGAGGTATTTGGGCCTGTTGCTTGCGCAATTCCATTTAAGAGTTTTGATGAAGTTATGAAGAGCGCTAACGATACACCTTTTGGTTTATCAGCAGTTTTATGGACTCAAAACCTATCTAGAGCATTGCAATTTGTAGATGAGATTGAAGCTGGCTTTGTTCAGGTAAATCAATGTGTTGCTCCAAGAGCCAATGTTTCTTATGGAGGAATTAAAATGAGTGGCCTAGGTAAGGAGTATGCTTTTGATAGCATGATTAACCACTTCACACAAAGTAAAACAGTTTTAATTAATAGAGGCAAATCAAATTTAGATGACTAATCACATTGCATTTATAGGTGTTGGAAATATGGGAAACCCTATGGCTGATCAATTAGTAAAAGCTGGCAAAGAAGTAAAAGCTTTTGATGTTTCACCAGAGGTAATAAAAATTGCAAAAGAGTCAGGTTTAAATGTTGTATCCACTATTGATGAATTATTAGATGGTGCCAGTACTGTTATATCCATGCTACCAGAAGGCAAACATGTTCGATCTCTTTATTTAGGAGACAAAGGAATATTAAATAAAATTCCAAAAGAATGCTTGATAATTGATTGCTCAACAATTGATATTGAGACTTCTTTAGAACTAGGTAATGAATCAAAAAAACTTGGAATTAAAATGATAGATGCACCAGTTACTGGTGGTGTGATGGGAGCAAGAATTGGAAAATTAAATTTTTTAGTTGGTGGAAGTGATGAGGCTGTAGCATTAGCAAAACCTTTATTTGATATTATGGGACAAAAAATTTTACATGCAGGTGCTCAAGGAAGTGGAGTAGGCGTAAAAATTTGCAACAATATGTCTTTAGGAATTTCTATGATAGCAGCATCTGAGTCTTTAATGTTAGCTAAAAGATTAAAAATGGATATTAAAAAGGTTCATGAAATAATAAAAGCAGCTTCAGGAAATAATTGGGCTATGACTAATTATACACCTTTACCAAATCTTACTGATGGAGTTCCTTCAAATAATAAATACCGACCAGGTTTTACAGCAGCAATGATGAGGAAGGATTTAAGATTAGCCATGGATGCTGCACAGTCTGTTGATGCCTCAACACCTTTAGGTAAAGCTGCTTTAGAAATTTTTTCAAAATTCTGTGATGAAGGTGATAGTGATACTGACTATTCAGGTATATCTAAAATGATTGGTGGTGATGCTTGGAATTATCCATTTGATCCAAAGGGAAATAAATAAAAACAATATTTGTAAATTTACTTAACAGTATTAAAAGTATACCAAGCAATTCAATTGATTGCAGTATATCATAGGTTGTATCATTTATATTTACCTTATTTTAAGTTTACTTTCCTCTTACAATAATGTTTATTTCTAGTCTTATTAAGACTTAATAAAAAAACAGAGAGGGATAAACATGAAAAAAATCACAACATTGATTTTAAGTTTAGTTTTTGCAGTATCTATTATTGCTTCTGCTTCAGCTAAAACTTTAAAAATACAAATGACTTTCCCAAAAACTTCTTATGATGCACAAATCGTAGGAATGTGGGCTGAAAAAGTTACTGGCCTTACTGGTGGTTCATTGCAATTTGAACTTCTAGGAGCTGGTGAAGTTGTAGGTGTTAAAGAAACATTAGAAGCTGTTGACAAGGGTCTTGTTGATGGTGGTGCTGCTTGGACTCACTATTGGTCTAACTATCACCCTGCTGCAATGTTATTTGGTTCGCCAGTTGCAGGTGGTGGTATTGGTTTAAGTACTAAATCTTGGTTAGCTTGGTATTTTGATAACGGTGGAAAAGCTTTATACGATCAACTATGGGACGAAATGGGTATGAACGTAAAAGGTTTTATCATGGCATCTTCTGGTCCAGAAGCTTTAGGTTGGTTCAAAGAGCCGATCAACAGCATGGCTGATTTCAGAAAATACAGATTCAGAACTCCTCCGGGAATTCCTGGTCAAACATACAAAGACATTGGTGTTGCATCAGTTTCAATGGGTGGTGGAGATATTCTACCAGCACTTGAAAAAGGAACAATCGATGCTGCTGAATGGTGTTGTCCAAAACCAGATTTAGTATTTGGTTTCCAAAAGGTATTAAAAAATTATTACCTTCAGGGTTTACACCAAAATGTTGTAAATGGAGAAATGATCTTCAACAAAGATGTTTACAATAAGTTAACTGAGCAAGAGAAATATGCAATGGAAATTGCTTCTGAAGCGATGATAACTAGAAACATTACAAACAGAGCTGTTGAAAATGGAAAAGCGTTAATTGAATTAACATCTAAGCATGGTGTTATACTTCATGATACACCAGCTGATTACTTTGTTGAGTACATGGCTGCTGCTAAGGCTACTATTGAAAAGAACTCAAAAGAAAATAAGTTCTTTGATGAAGTTTACCAGCACATGACTGCTCATGCAAAAATTGTAGTACCTTTTATTGCTCAAATGGAAACATCTGATGCATCAATTGGAAATGCATTTG
>CALCPL010000005.1 GCA_937897125.1 uncultured Candidatus Pelagibacter sp.
GCCAGCTCTTACTTATGGCTCTCAATTAGCACTAGGTGCGATATTTGTAACTTTAATTTATGGAATTCTACGGTTTGCTAATTTTGCAACTGGAGATATGATGGCTTTTGGTACGATGGTCACCATATTATTCACTTGGTATTTCCAATCACTTGGAATTTCTTTAGGAGTTTTACCAACAGCATTACTTGCCATCCCTTTTGCAATTGTTTTAACAATTGGGTACATGCTCTTAGTTGATAAATTTGTTTTTAGATATTATAGAGTTCAAAAAAGCCCACCAGTTCAACTTGCAATGGTTAGTATTGGTGTAATGTTTGTAACACAAGCTGTAGTTAGAATAATAATTGGGCCATCTGACAGAAGGTTTTTTGATGGAGAAAGATTTATTATTAAAGCTAGAGAATTTAAAGAGATGACAGGACTTAATGAGGGTTTGGCTATTAAATCTAGTCAGGTAATAACTATATTTGTAACAATTGTATTGGTTTCAATTCTATTTTGGTTCTTAAATAAGACTAAAACAGGAAAAAGTATGCGTGCTTACTCAGACAACGAAGACCTAGCTTTATTATCTGGAATTGACCCCAAAAGAGTAGTCATGATTACATGGATTATTGCGGGTATTTTGGCAACAATTGGTGGAGCTTTATATGGTTTAGACAAAAGCTTTAAACCATTTACCTACTTTAATAATATGCTACCAATTTTTGCTGCTGCAATTGTTGGGGGTATTGGAAACCCGTTTGGAGCATTTTTAGGAGGGTATGTCATAGCATTTTCGGAAATATTCTTAACTTATGCTTATAAAAAATTCTTTATGTATGTTTTGCCAGCAAGCATGGAGCCAGAAACTTTAGTTCAGCTATTATCAACAGATTATAAATTTGCTGTCTCATTTTCTATACTGGTGATTGTCTTACTTTATAGACCTAATGGAATATTTAAAGGGAAGGTACTGTGAGAAAGCACTTAAATGTAATTATAGCTTACACAATAATGTTGGGGCTTATTATTTTAGTTGGAATATTTCAATCTTGGAATGTAGCTCTATCAATTTTTAACATGTGTTTGATTTCTGCAGTAATGACTATGGGTGCAAATATCCAATGGGGGTATGCAGGTTTAATCAATTTTGGTCTTATGGGATACGCAGCATTAGGTGGATTGGCTGCAGTTTTAATATCTGTTGAACCTGTACAAGAGGCATGGGTTGCAGGAGGTTTTAGTATTTTAATGTCTTTGTGGTTAATAGTCGTGATGGTCTTTGCAATACGTTTTCTATTAAAAAATTTTGAAAAATCTAAAATTAGAACTTATGGTATTGCTGCAATTATCATTGCTGGAATTATCATTATAAGAGTTACATCAGAGACAAGTATTGAGGCTATTGAAAATGTTAATCCTGCAACAACAGGGTTTCTTGGTGGATTAGGATTGCCAATTATGTTTTCTTGGATCGTAGGTGCATTTTTTGCAGCAGGTCTAGCATTTATAGTTGGTAAAGTTGCGTTAGGTTTGCGGGCAGACTACTTAGCCATTGCTACATTATTAATATCAGAAATAGTTATAGCTATTATTAAACATGAAGATTGGTTAACAAGAGGTGTTAAAAATGTAATTGGATTGGATCGACCAGTACCTTATGAAATTGAACTTCAAACTAAAGAATGGTTTATAAATTTAGTTGCAAAGTTTAATTCTGGGAAGTTAGATATAATCTCAAGTATTACAGATAAGCAAGCAGCTCTTAATCAATTAGTAATTGAGGGATCATCAGTTTTTGTAAAACTTTGTTATTCAGGTTTATTTTTAATTGTTGTTATAGCCTTGTTAATAGTAACTCAAAAAGCCCTTTACTCTCCATGGGGAAGAATGATGCGTGCGATAAGAGATAATGAAGAGGCTGCTAATGCAATGGGAAAAAATGTTGTCAAACAGCACTTATTAATTTTTATTTTAGGCTCAGCTATAGTTGGAATTGCTGGTGCCATGTTAGTTACTCAAGATGGTTTATTTACACCAGGTAGTTACCAACCCATGAGATATACTTTTTTGATCTGGGTTATGGTCATTGTTGGTGGAAGTGGAAATAATTTTGGAGCAATTTTAGGTGGTTTTGCGGTATGGTTTTTGTGGATTGAGGCAGCACCAATTGCATTATTCTTAATTAATCTATTTACAGCAGGTTTAGCAGACACACATTCATTAAAAATTCATTTAATTGAAAGTGTTCCATACTTTAGATATTTAATGATGGGTATGGGTCTTTTACTGATCATGAGGTATCGACCTAAAGGTATACTTCCTGAGAAAATCGAAATAAAATAAATTTATTATGAAATATATTATACTCGGAGCTGCAGTAGCATGGGCTATGTACATCGG
>CALCPL010000006.1 GCA_937897125.1 uncultured Candidatus Pelagibacter sp.
ACACCTCTCTATTCGTCGGCAGCGTCAGATGTGTATAAGAGACAGCCTTTAGAGACCCCAAACAATAGAGAGGAAGTTTCATCATCAGGAAGAGTAGATATTAATATTCTTTTAACCAGAGCTAGAAAAGAAGAAGAAAAAGAAACTAGAACAAACCTGGTTTTTGCAGGATTAATAGTTTGTTTAATTTTTGTTGTTGGACTAATCTTATCTTTCTAATTACATATTTCCATATTTAGGTCCACCGCTACCCTCTGGTGTTACCCAAGTAATGTTTTGAGAAGGTTCTTTAATGTCACAAGTTTTGCAATGAATGCAATTTTGTGAGTTGATGACAAATTTATTTACACCATTTTCATTTTGAACTTCATAAACGCCAGCAGGACAATATCTTTGCGCAGGTTCATCAAATTTTTCTAAGGTATAATTTATGGGTAAGTTTGGATCTTTTAGTTGTAAGTGTACCGGCTGATTATCAGTATGATTAGTTCCTGTTAAATAAACAGAACTTGTTTTATCAAATGTAATTATGTTATCTGGTTTAGGATAATCAATTTTTGGCATTTCATTTGCTGGTCTTAGTGTTTCGTGGTCAGCATGTTTGTGTCTTAAGGTAAAAGGTAACTTTCCTCTAAATAATATTTGATCAATTCCAGTAAATATTATTCCAAGAATTAAACCCCAACTAAAACTTGGTTTAACATTTCGAGCAGTATGTAGTTCTTCATAAATCCAACTTTTTTTAAATTTATCTTCATAAATTGATAAATTTTGTTTTTCTTTTAAATGTTCATTTATAGTTTCAGCAGCAATCATTCCACTTTTCATTGCAGTGTGTGATCCTTTAATCTTAGGCATATTTAAAGTTCCTGCATCACAACCAATTAATAAAGCTCCAGGCATAAACATTTTTGGTAAACTTTGAAGTCCACCTTCAATTAAAGCCCTTGCTCCATATGAAATACGTTTTCCACCTTCAATTATCTTTTTAATTGCAGGATGAGTTTTAAATCTTTGAAATTCATCAAACGGTGAAAGATGTGGGTTTTTATAATCAAGACCAATTACATAACCTAAAAAAATTTGTTTGTTTTCTGCATGATACACAAAGCTTCCACCATAAGTATTGTTATCTAGTGGCCAACCTGCAGTATGCATTACCATTCCCTCTTCATGATTTTGTTCACTGATTTCCCAAATTTCTTTAAATCCAATTCCATATTGTTGAGGATCTTTACCTTCTGATAAATTATATTTTTCTATTAATTGTTTTCCAAGATGTCCCCTGCATCCTTCAGCAAAAACAGTAACTTTTCCTAAAAGCTCTATACC
>CALCPL010000007.1 GCA_937897125.1 uncultured Candidatus Pelagibacter sp.
ACGAGATTGCCTCTTGTCTCGTGGGCTCGGAGATGTGTATAAGAGACAGCTTCACCACCGCATATTTCTTGTATTAGGTTAGCTGCTCTTTCAAGTCCTTGATCAATTGATAATGGATCAATACCTCTTTCAAATCTAAATTTTGCATCTGTGTCTATATTTAAGATTTTAGATGATTTTCTGATTGATCGTGGGCTAAAGTAAGCAGACTCAATTAATACATTCTTTGTATCTAGCTCAGTTCCAGTTCTTGTGCCTCCTATTATACCACCAAGACCTAATACACCTGACGCATCTGATATGACACACATCTCATCCTCTAATTTATACTCCTTATTATCTAATGCTTCGAATGTTTCACCTTTTTTAGAATTTCTTACAACTATTCCTTTATCTATTTTATCAACATCATATGCATGAAGTGGTCTATTTAAGTCAAACATTACATAATTTGTAATATCAACTATTGCCGAAATAGGTTTTTGGCCTAGAGAAATTATTTTGTCTTTTAGCCACTCTGGACTTTCAGTATTTTTTACCCCTTTAATTAAACAACTACCAAAGGATATACATGCTTGATTTTTTTCATTTTCAATTTTTACACTAATTGTTTGTTTATTTTTTTTATCAAGTTTTTTTTCTTTTTGATTTATTAATATTCCCGCACCTGCAGCAGCTAAATCTCTTGCTATCCCTCTTACACCTAAGCAATCTGCTCTATTTGGTGTAATGGAAATATCAATTACATTTAAAATTTTTTTTGGAAAAAAATTTTCTCCTACTTTTTTGTTATATTTTTCTGGTAAAAGCTCTGTTATGCCATCACTTTCGTTTGATAGATTAAGTTCAGATTCTGAACAAAGCATTCCATATGAGGTTACACCTCTTATTTTACTTACCACCAATTTCATTTGACTTTTTGGTACTACAGCACCAGGAGGAGCATAAATTGTTAATAAACCCTCTTTAGCATTTGGAGCTCCACAAACAACTTTTACTGGTTCGCCTGAACCTATATCAACATCACATACTCTAAGCCTATCTGCATCAGGATGCTTTTCAGCCTTCAAAATTTTGGCAATTACAAATTCATCAAGCTCTCCTGATTGACTATCAACACCCTCTACTTCTAAACCAATATCTGTAAGTTTATCGATGATTTGATTTTCATTAAGTTTGGTATCTAAATGATCTTTAAGCCATGCTGTTGTAATCTTCATCGGCTTAAGCCCCTATAGTTTGTTGGGACATCTATTGGATCAAATCCAAAATGATTTAGCCATCTATAGTCACAATCAAAAAAGGCTCTTAAATCATTAATGCCATATTTTAACATTGCGAGCCTATCTATTCCTATTCCAAATGCATAACCTTGGAATTCATCAGGATTTACTTTAACATTTTTTAAAACATTGGGATGAACCATTCCACAGCCTAAAACTTCTAGCCATTTATCACCTTCCCCAATTACTATTTTTCCATCTTTTATTTCATAACCAATATCAACTTCTGCAGATGGCTCTGTAAATGGGAAATGACTAGGTCTAAATCTCATTTTAATTTTATCAACTTCAAAAAACTCTTTAATAAAATAATTTAAGCATCCTTTTAAGTGCCCCATATTAATATTTTTATCGATATGTAGACCCTCAACTTGATGAAACATTGGTGTATGGGTTTGATCACTGTCAGATCTATATGTTCTGCCAGGTGCTATTATTTTAAAAGGTGGTTTATCATTAAGCATTGTTCTAATTTGAACTGGAGAAGTATGTGTTCTTAATAATAATTCTTTTGCATCATCTAAATAAAAAGTATCATGCATATCTCTTGCAGGATGGTTATCAGGCGTATTTAATGCAGTAAAATTATTATATTCATTTTCAACATCTGGTCCTTCTTCTACACTAAAACCAATTTCTGAAAAAATTGAAGAAATTTCATCTATGACTTGAGATACAGGATGAATTTTTCCCTGAACAAAAGGTCTTTCTGGTAAAGTTATATCTATTTTTTCTTTTTCTAACTTTTTGTTAATCTCTTTTGTTTCAATATCGTTGATTTTTGTAGTAATCAAATTTTCAAGTTCGTTTTTGACTAAGTTTAAATCTGATGCAAATTTTTTTCTTTCTTCTTCTGCTAATTTTCCAAGCTGTTTAAATTGTGAGCTGATTAACCCAGTTTTACCAAATAGTTCTGTTTTAATTTGATTAACTTGATTTAAATCTAAATTCTCTTTTAACTTTAAAAGAAATTCATCTTTTATTTTTTTAATATCAGACATATTGAGAGATTATTTCTTCACCGAAGAAAAACAATAGTGAAGATTAATTTAGTGCCGATTGAGCTTTTTGAACGATCGTTTTAAAGGCTTCTGGGCTATCGTATGCTATTTCAGCTAGTATTTTTCTATCTAACTTAATTCCACATTTAGTTAAGCCATTAATAAATTTTGAATAAGTTAATCCTTCAGATCTAACACCTGCATTAATCCTTTGTATCCATAAAGATTTGAATTCTCTTTTTTTAGTTCTACGGTCTCTGTAAGCATATTGCATAGCTTTTTCCATGGCTTGCTTTGCAACTCTTATAGTATTTTTTCTTCTGCCCCATTGACCTTTGACAGCTTTTAAAACTTTTTTATGTTTAGCGTGACTTGTTACGCCTCTTTTTACTCTAGCCATTTTATCCTCTTAAACTGTAAGGCATGTATGATTTAACTATTTTGCCATCTTGTTTTGACATAGCAGTCGTGCCTCTTAATTTTCTAATTTGTGAATTTGTTCTTTTTATCATGCCATGTCTCTTTCCAGCTTGAGCCATCATAACTTTCCCTGTAGCTGAGATCTTAAATCGTTTTTTTGCTGAACTTTTAGTTTTTAATTTTGGCATAATTCTGCGGACTTATACAAATATTGGAATAGATTTACAACCTCTATTAAGCCTTATAAAGGCTGAATAACCATGATCATTTGCTTCCCATCAAACTTTGGGTGCAATTCGACTTTGCCAATATCTTGCATATCAGCTTTTATTTTATCCATTAATTCTCTACCTAGGTGTGAGTGTTGTAGCTCTCTACCCTTAAATCGTATTGTAAATTTTACCTTGTCACCTTTTCCAATAAATTTTTTAGCATTTTTAACCTTAAAATCATAATCATGAGTTTCTGTAACTGGTCTCATTTTAATTTCTTTTAATAAAACAATTTTTTGTTTCTTTTTAGCAACATTTGCTTTTTTTTGAGCATCATATTTAAATTTACCCATATCAATAATTTTACATACAGGTGGTTTTGCGTTTGGAGCTATTTCAATTAAATCCAATCCTTGCTCTTTAGCCATTGATATGGCCTCATTAGTATTTAATATTCCTATGTTATCACCATCACTTCCAATTACCTGAACTTCTGGTGCAGTAATCCTATTGTTGGACTTAGGTCCTCTGTCTTTTGTTCTTCTTTGAAAGTAATTTCCTTTAAAATCTGCCACTTAGTTTGAAGGTGCTTTATTTAAAGCTGAGAATTTTTTTAAAAATAAGTTTAATTCCATATTTTCTTGTTTGTTAGTATCTAATCTTCTAATCGTTACTGAGTTACTGTCAACTTCTTTTTTACCACAAATTAACAAAAGTGGTATTTTAGATAAAGAATGTTCTCTAATTTTATAATTCAGGTTATGGTTTTTTAAATCTACTTCGGAGCTTATGCCTACATTATTAATCTTTTCATTTACTTCTTTTGCATAGGAATCAAACTCTTCTGAAATCGGAATTACAACAGCCTGTAATGGAGCTATCCAAAATGGAAATTTACCTGCATAGTTTTCTATAAGAATTCCAATAAATCTTTCTAATGAACCAAATAATGCCCTATGAAGCATTACTGGAATTTTTTTAGTTCCATCTTTATCAACAAAAGAAGCATCTAGTCTTCCTGGTAAATTAAGATCTACCTGTAAAGTTCCACATTGCCAATCTCTACCAATCGCATCTCTTAAAACAAATTCAATTTTTGGACCATAGAATGCTCCCTCTCCTTTATTAATTGTGTATTCAAGCTTTGAAGCTTTAACTGCATCTAACAAAGCTTTTTCGGCCTTGTCCCAAACATTATCATCACCAACTCTTAAATCTGGTCTATCTGAATATTTTAATATTACATCTTCAAATCCAAGTTCTTTATAAATATCTAAAATCAAATTTGTAACAATCAAACACTCTGATGTAATTTGATCTTCTGTGCAAAAAATATGAGCATCATCTTGAGTAAAGGCTCTAACTCTTAACAGTCCATGTAAGGCGCCTGAAGGCTCATACCTGTGCACTTTTCCAAATTCTGAAATTCTTAAAGGAAGATCTCGATAACTTTTTAAACCTTGATTAAAAACTTGTACGTGACCCGGACAATTCATTGGTTTGATTGCAAATATTTTGTCATCTGGTGTTTGGGAGGTATACATGTGTTCTCCATATTTTTCCCAGTGGCCAGATTTTTCCCATAGAGATCTATCTAAAATTTCAGGAGTGTTTACTTCTTTATAGCCAGCTTTTTCTTGTCTACCTCTCATGTATGCAACTAATTTTTGAAATAACTTCCAACCTTTTTCATGCCAAAATACTGATCCTGGACTTTCTTCCCTAAAGTGAAATAAATCCATTTCTTTTCCAAGTTTTCTATGGTCTCTTTTTTCTGCTTCTTCTATTCTTTTTAAATATTCATCTAAGTCTTTTTGTGATGCCCAACTTGTTCCATAAATTCTTTGTAGCATTTCATTATTTGAGTCACCTCTCCAATAAGCTCCTGATACCTTTGTTAATTTAAAGTATTTACCAATTTTTCCTGTTGAAGACAGATGAGGGCCTTTGCATAAATCATGCCAGTCTCCATGAAAATATATAGAAACATCTTCACCTTGTGGAATACTTTCAATAATTTCAGCCTTGTATATTTCTCCTTTATCTTTGAAATGAGATATGGCCTTATCTCTTTTCCAAACTTCTCTTGTAGTTGGAACATCTCTATCAACAATTTCTTTCATCTTATTTTCAATTTTATTTAAATCATCCTCTGTGAAGGGTTCTTTTCTTGAGAAATCATAATAAAATCCATTTTCTATAATTGGACCAATTGTTACTTGTGTTCCTGGAAAGAGCTCTTGAACAGCCATCGCAGTTATATGAGCCGTATCATGACGGATAGTTTCTAAACCTTCTTTATCTTTTGAAGTAAAAATTTTGACTGAGCAATCTTCATCTATAACAAAACTTAAATCTTTAAGTTCTTCATTAACACTAATAATAGTTGCCTGCTTTGATAAAGATTTACTAATCTTTTCAGCAACCTCAAGTCCTGTTACTTTATTTGGAAATTCAATAGTGTTTCCATCTGGCAATGTTATTAATGGCATTTAATTCAATAATTTTTTGTATTCTGAATATGTAGAAAAACACATTTTTTCAACATTAAATTTTTTAATTATATTTTTTCTACCCTCTATACCAATAGATTTCAATCTAGATTCATCTAATTGTAAGGCTTCTACTATTTTTTTACTCAAAGCTTCTGCGTTACCAGACTGAAATAAAAAGCCCGTCACATTATCACTAATAGTTTCGTTAGATCCCCCAATATCACTTGCTATTATTGGTTTTTCCATTGATTGAGCTTCAACTGCTACTCTTCCAAAAGCTTCAGGTTCTACTGAGGCCGAAACAACAATGTCTGATATTTTGTAGGCTAATGGCATATTTTTACAATGTTCTATAAATTTTAACTGACTAGTTAGCCTATATTGCTCAGCCAATCTTTTAATTTTTTTTGTATAAATGTCTCTTCCTTGATCGCTACCCAAAATAACAGCATTAAAAGAATCATATCCTAATTCTTTATTAACAAGATTTAATGCTTCAATAAATGTCTCCTGTCCTTTCCAGGCAGTTAAACGACCTGGCATTAGGATTATTTTTTTATTTTTATCAACTTCCCAATCTGAAATAAGTCTGCTTTCTTCACTGTCTAAAGTTGTTGATGAATCAAAATAATCAACATTAATACCCCTAAAAATTACTAAGAATCTTTTTTTTAAATCTAAATATTTTGGATAATTTTGATTAATATGTGAAAAAATAAAATTTGATCCTGCTATTATTAAATCTGATCTAACCATTACTGAATTATAAAATTTTTTAATTGAGTTTTTAAAATTATAAGTACCATGAAAGGTTGTAACAAACTTTCTTCTTGTAATTTTTGTTGCAAACAAACAAGACCAAGCTGGAGCACGACTTCTTGCATGAACAATAGATATATTATTTAGTAAAATAATAAAAATCAAAGCTATTGAATTAAAGAGCATTAAAAATGGATTTTTACTATGGACGGGAAGTTTTATTACTTTTACTTTTTTTCTATCAATAAATTTTAATAATTCTCCTCCACTAGTTACGATATAAGAACTACAATTATTTTCTGGTAAATAGTGTGCAAGATCGTAACAGCCTGTTTCTGCACCCCCATATCCAAGTTTAGGAATTACTTGCAATACTTTTAATTCTGAAGACATTTGATAGAACTATATATTAAGAATTAATTCTAATAAACTCATATGAATAAATTTAAATACATTAGGGTCCTTAATAACAAGAAAATAAGATACTTAAGTAAAGAATATAAAGATAAACTCTATATTGTTTTTTTACATGGTTTTATGTCAAGTATTGAAGGTGAAAAACCTCAGACTATATTAAAATTTGCTAAAAAAAATAAACTTGGCTTTCTTGCTCTCGAATATTCTGGTCATGGAAAGTCCTCAGGAAAATTTACCAAGGGAAATATCACTCAATGGTCAAAAGAAGTTGAAACTGTAATTAAAAAAATAGTTAAAAAAAATAAATTTATCTTAGTTGGCTCGAGTATGGGTGCATGGCTCTCCTTAAATCAATTTAAATATTTTAAAGATCAAATTAAAGGTTTTTTAGGAATTGGTTCGGCTCCAGAGTTTTTACAAAACTTAATGTGGAAAAAATTCTCAAAAAAAATGAAAAACGAAACTATAAAGAAAGGAATTTATAATTTAAAACATGGTAATTATGAGTATCCAATCACCTATCAATTAATAAAAGATGGTAGAAAAAATAAAATCTTAAATAAAAAAATTAAATCCAACATCAAAGTAACTATGATTCACGGAAGTAAAGATGAAGTTGTTCCGACAAGTTATTCCAGAAAAGTTCTTAAGCTATTTACTAAAGCTAATAAAAAATTAGTAATAATAAAAAATGGTGATCACAGTTTATCAAGCAAACAAGGGCTAAAGAGAATACTCTTAGAGCTAGATAAAATTACTTCTAATATAGTTTAGTCCCTCAATGTAGCTTGGGAATTTTAAATTATAGTTAAAATAACTTTTCATCTTTTTGTTGCTAACTTTTTTAGACTCATTATAAAAATTTTTCAACATCTCACTTTTAATTTGGTCAACTTCAATTTTTTCAATATTTTCAATATTTAACATTTTTGCTCCAAATAAAGTAACATCTTCAGATGTGGAAGGTTTATCATCAGATAGATTATATATTTCTCCTGACTTAAATTTTGATAAAGATTTAAATAATATGTTTGAAATATCATCCACATGAATTCTAGAAAAATAATGATTTTTTTTATTGATCAATTTCACATCTCCTGATTTTAGACGTATTAAAATATTTTTTTCATTAGAATAGATTCCAGATAACCTGAATATCTGAATTGGTATTTTGTTATTTTTTTCCAAAGAAACCCATGCATTTTCAGCTTTTAATCTTGCAATACCATTAGTTGAGATTGGGTTTGTTTTGCTATTTTCATTAACCCATTCTCCCTTATGATCCCCATAAATACTAGTGGCCGATAAGTAGGTTATCCATTTTACTTTGGAGTTTTCTATAAATTTAGAAAAATTTTTTATAACTAGATCTTCTTGATTTTCTGGTGGTATAGAAACTAAAATATGATCTGCTTCTTTTAATTTTATAATTAAATTTTGATCAAATTTTTCACTATTAAATAGGTAGCTATTATAATTAATACCATTGAATATTTTTTTTGAAGACTCACTCCTAGAAGTTGCTGACAAGTTAATATTATATTGCTCAGTATTAAGCTTCTTTATAAAGTTTTTTGCTACTTGGCCAAAACCAAAACAAAAAATATTTATATCCTTCATTTTAACTAACTTCTTTTATAATAGATTTTAAACTTATTGGGTTTTTTAGCTTATCAATCATTTCTTTTGGACAAACTTGAATAAAATTAGAAATTTCTTTATCAAAATTTTCTATTATCTTTTTAGAAAAATCTGAATTTGTCTCCTGATGATGCTCTTGTACTAAATTTTTTAAATAAGCTATCCAATGATCTGTTTCTGGTGTTTGCCATACTACAGTCTCTGGATTTACTTTTTTGTCGAATTTCTTATTTATATCGTAAATAAACGCCATTCCACCTGTCATTCCAGCTCCAAAATTGTCTCCTACATCACCCAAAACTACAACCGTACCACCAGTCATATATTCACAAGCATTAGAATCACAGCCTTCAATAACCGAAATTGATCCTGAATTTCTTACGGCATACCTTTCTCCAGCTTGACCTGCTGCAAAAAGTTTTCCAGATGTTGCTCCATACAAAACTGTATTTCCTATTATGGTATTCTCATGTGAAACTAAATTACTTTCATCTGGAAGTTTAACTACCACTGTTGCTCCTGATAAACCTTTACCAACATAATCATTAGCGTCACCTTTTAAAATAAGTTTTAACCCTTTTATTCCAAATGCACCAAATGACTGTCCAGCTGACCCTTTAAACTTTAGAGATAAAAAGCCATCTTCTAATTTTTCAGATCCATATTTTTCATAAAGATGATTAGAAATTCTTGTACCAACTGTCCTATGAGTATTTTTAATAATATATTCTTTTTCAATAATTTTTACTTTTCCAATTTGTTCTTTAATTTCAGGTAAAATTTCTTGATCTAAAGTATCTGGAACAGAATTTATTTCTGGAACTGTACAGTACCTCGTGTTCTCACCAGCATCTGTTTGAACAAATAAAGGATTTAGATCTAAATCGTCTAAGTTTGGTGAGGCTTTGCTTACCTGTCTTAATAAATCAGTCCTACCAATTATTTCATTCAATGATTTAAATCCTATTTGTGCTAAAATTTCTCTTACTTCCTCAGCTATGAATTTAAATAAGTTAACTACCTTTTCTGGCGTACCAGAAAATTTTTCTCTTAGTTTTTCATCTTGAGTACAAACTCCAACTGGACATGTGTTTGAATGACACTGTCTAACCATTATACATCCCATAGCTACTAAAGCTGTAGTTGCTACTCCATATTCTTCAGCCCCCATCATAGCTGCAATAACAACATCTCTTCCTGTTTTAATTCCACCATCTGTTCTTAGGGTAACTTTATGTCTTAAATTATTTAAAGTTAAAACTTGATTAGCCTCAGTTAAACCCATCTCCCAAGGTATCCCAACATATTTAACACTTGTTTGTGGTGTTGCTCCTGTTCCTCCATTATGTCCAGAAATTAAAATTATATCTGCTTTAGCTTTAGCTACCCCAGCTGCGATTGTTCCTATACCAGATGATGCTACTAATTTTACACCAACTCTTGCTTTTGGATTGGCTTGTTTAAGATCATAAATTAATTGAGCTAAATCCTCGATAGAATAAATATCGTGGTGAGGTGGTGGTGATATTAAGGTTACACCCGGTGTTGAATGTCTTAATTTAGCAATTTCTTCTGTGACTTTAAACCCTGGTAATTGACCTCCCTCACCAGGTTTTGCCCCTTGTGCAATTTTAATCTCTATTTCGTTACAGTTATTTAGATATTTAAGTGTTACTCCAAATCTTGCTGAAGCTATTTGTTTAACTCTAGAATTAGCACTGTCACCGTTTTCCATCTTAATAAATCTTTTTTCATCTTCGCCACCTTCACCACTACAAGAGGCTCCTTTAATTCTATTCATTCCTATAGCTAAAGTTTCGTGTGCTTCTTTCGATAATGCGCCATGAGACATACTTCCACTTCCAAATCTTGTTAAAATATTTTCAATTGGTTCTACTTCTGAAATATCTAAGGACGGGTTTAAATTTTTATCTCTAAATCCAATTAAATCTCTAAGGTGTATAGGTGGAAGATTATAAATACCTTCTGCATATTTTTTATAAGCTTCAAAAGAATTTGACGAAACTGCACTTTGTAAAAGATGAATAAGCTTACCTTGATATTGATGAGTTTCACCATTCTTTCTATACCTATAAATTCCCCCAATTGGTAAAACTGTATCTGTTCCTTCAAATGCTTCTTTGTGAATAGTTCTTAATTTTTTTTCTATTCCATTTAAACCTATGCCTGAAATTTTTGATAAAATTCCTGGAAAATACTCTGATGCTACTGTTCTACTCAAACCAACTGTTTCAAAATTACATCCACCTCTATAAGAGCTTATGACCGAAATTCCCATTTTTGACATTATTTTCAGAAGCCCATAATTTACTGATTGTATATATCTCTCTATGCATTCATCGTACCCAAACTTTCCAAATAATTTTTTTTCAAACCTTTGATATAAACTATCCAGTGCTAAATAAGGATTAACAGTAGTAGCCCCAACACCTATAAGTGTTGCAAATGAATGTGTGTCTAATGCTTCCCCAGTTTGAGCATTGATTGATGCATAACCTCTTAATTTTTTTTTTATAAGATAGGTATTTATTGCACCAACACTTAATAGCATTGGAATGGGTAATCTTTTTTCAGAAATATTTTTATCACTTAAGATTAATTGAGTAAGGCCTTGTCTAACTGCAATTTCAGATTCTTTTCTAATTCTCTCAATAGAGGTTTCAAGATTTTCACTTTTATCAAAAGTACAATCAATTATTATTGATTTTTCACCAAAAAAATTAGTAAATTTTTCTAATTGAGAATTTGATAATATAGGGCTGTCTAAAACATATATGTTTTCTTCTGTTAAATTAGTAAAATCTAAAATATTTCCAAGATTACCAAAACGAGTTTTTAAACTCATAACCTTGTTTTCTCTTAAGGAATCAATTGGTGGATTAGTAACTTGACTAAAGTTTTGTCTAAAAAAATGGTAAAGCGGTCTATAACGGTCAGATAGTACTGCAAGTGGAGTGTCATCACCCATAGAACCAATGGCCTCTTTTGCGTCTTCTGCCATGGGATGAAGAATAAGCTCTAAATCCTCTAAACTGTAACCAAATGTATGTTGTCTTTTTTTTAGCTCATCACCTGAAAAAGTAGATTTTTCATTTTTTATTGGAAATTTTTTTTCTAAATCAATTATCTGATTGTTAAAATGTTTAAACTCTTTTGCCAAATAATCTTTTATTTCAACATTAGAAAATACTTTACCTTTAGCTATTCTAACTCCAAGAATTTCTCCAGGTCCTAATCTACCTTTTTTAAGAATTTGCTTCTCATCAATTTCAACCATTCCTGTCTCTGAACCTGCACATAATATTTTGTCTTTTGAAATAGTATATCTCATTGGGCGTAACCCATTTCTATCAGCAGCTACAATGGCCCATTCATTATCGGTAGCTGCAATAGCAGCTGGTCCATCCCATGGCTCCATTGTACTGTTTAAAAAATTAAATAGTTGTTGATGATCTTTTGATAATGTTTGACTTTTTTTAGACCATGCATCTGGAATTAACATTAACTTTGCAAGAGGCGCTGATTGGCCAGAAATATTTAAAAGTTCAAAAACACTATCCAGTGCAGCAGAGTCAGAAGATCCTGGCTGTATAACTGGTTTTAAATTTTCCATATTATCAAATAATGGACTATTCATTTCTTGCTCATGAACTTTCATCCAGTTTGTATTCCCTTTGAATGTATTTATTTCTCCATTATGAGCTAGTGCTCTAAAAGGTTGTGCTAGATCCCAACTTGGTGCTGTGTTTGTTGAAAACCTTTGATGAAATATTGCAAATCGAGATATAAATCTCTCATCTTTTAAATCTAAATAAAAATCTGCGATAGACTCTGCTAAAAACATTCCCTTATAAATAACTGACTTAGAACTTAGTGAACAAATATAAAAACCTTCTATCGCATCTTTAATAGCTTCTTTTTCAATTTTTCTTCTAGATTCATAAATTTTTCTTTCTAACTCTTTTTCTGTTAAATCTTTATTATTATGTTTGAATAATACTTGAGTGATTTCTGGTCTCGTAAGATTTGCTTTTTCACCTAAAACTTTTGGATTTACTGGAACCTGTCTCCATCCATAAATACTAAAATTACTTTTTGTTAATTCACTTTCAATTAAAGTTCTTGCATTTTCTTGTGCTTGATAATTATTTCTAGGTAAAAAAATCATACCCACACAAATTTCTGAACCATCATGGTCGTGACCTGTGATTTCTATTTTTTCAGCAAAGAAATCTGAAGGAATTTCCAAATGGATTCCAGCTCCATCACCTGTTTTTCCATCAGCATCTACAGCTCCTCTGTGCCAAACCGCTTTTAAGGCATTAATTCCATATTCTACTACTTTCCTTGATTTTTTACCCTCTGTAGAAGCAATCAACCCTACTCCACAAGCATCATGCTCCATTTCTTTTGAATAAACATGACCGTCTTCAAGAATTTTAAGATTTTTTTTATAATTTTTCATTAAGCAACCTTCTCTTTACTGAGTTCTTTACTCTCTAAAAAATTTTTTATTGATACTGCTACGTCTCTTCCATCTTTTATAGCCCAGACAACTAAAGATGCGCCTCTAATAATGTCTCCTGCTGCAAAGACACCTGGTAAATTTGTCTCCATTGTATCAAAATTAGTTTTTAATGTTCCCCATTTAGTAACTTGTAGATCTTCAGAGCCAAATAGTTTTGGTAAATTTTCAGGATCAAAGCCAAGAGCCTTGATTACTATATCTGCTTTAATATTAAAGTGAGAATCATTCTGGATTTCTGGTTTACGTCTACCACTGTCATCAGGTTCACCAAGTTTAATTTTATCCACCATCAAACCTTCAACTTTATTTGTTCCAACAAATTCTTTAGGGCTAGATAACCATACAAACTCTACTCCCTCTTCCTCTGCATTAGCTACCTCTCTAGCAGATCCAGGCATATTTTCTTTGTCTCTTCTATAAAGGCATTTAACTGATTTTGCTTTTTGTCTGATTGAAGTCCTAACACAGTCCATTGCAGTGTCACCTCCTCCAATTACAACAATATTTTTTCCTTCAGCATTTAAGGTTCCATTATCAAATAACTCTACCTTATCTCCTAATCCTTTTTTATTTGAAGCTGTTAAAAATTCCATAGCTGGAAAAATATTTCCTAAATCTTTTCCTGGTAGATCTATTTCTCGAGCTTTATAAACTCCAGTTGCAATTAAAAGAGAGTCATGTTTTTTTCTTAATTGCTCTAATGTAGCATCTTTTCCAACTTCAAAATTTTGAACAAATTTAATTCCACCCTCTTCTAATAATTTGGTTCTTCTTTCTACAACAAATTTTTCTAATTTAAAATTTGGGATCCCATAAATCATTAAACCACCAGCTCTATCATATCGATCATATACAGTAATTTGATAACCTAACTTACGTAACTGCTCTGCAGCAGCAAGACCAGCTGGACCAGCACCTATAATTCCAATACTTTGACTCTTTTCATTTTTAACTTTTATTGGATTTACCCATCCTTGTTCCCAAGCATTATCAGTAATATACTTTTCAATTGAACCAATAGTTACAGTTCCATGTCCTGATTGTTCGATTACACAGTTTCCTTCACACAATCTATCTTGTGGACATATTCTTCCACACACCTCTGGCATGTTGTTAGTGCTTTGAGATAATTCGTAAGCCTCTTTTAATCGTCCCTCTGCAGTTAATTTCAGCCAATCTGGAATATTATTACTTAATGGACAATGTACCTGACAAAAAGGAACTCCACATTGTGAGCATCTGCTAGATTGTTCGCCTGCCTTTTCATTAATAAACTCTTTATAAATTTCGTTAAAATCTTCTTTTCTGTTGCCAACTTCTCTTTTAGGTGGAGTTTGTTGACCTATTTTAACAAATTTAAGCATTTTTTCTGACATATATACCCTTTAATAAACTGAGCATATAATAAGGTTTTGTGTAATAAAAGACAAACAAGGTCAATATATATGACCTTAAATTTACAATAAATACCGTTAATTCTTTGTATTTTAATTTTTGCATATCTAATATGTTCAAATGGAATTGTTTAAATCATCGAATATTTAAGCTACGAAGCTTTAAATGTTCTCAAATATTATTGAAATTATAATCTTATCAATAGTTCAGGGGATATCTGAATTTTTACCAATCAGCTCATCAGCTCACTTAAATATTGTTGAGATAATATTTGAGTTTAATTCTAACTCACTAATGATTGATGTTAGTCTTCATCTTGGCTCTTTACTTGCGATAATCTTTTATTTTAGAAGAGAGTTATTGGATCTTAGAAATAATCAAAAGTTATTATCTTTATTAATTATTGGCTCTATACCAATTGTAATAGCTGGGTACATAATCAGCTCCACAGGTCTAGTTCTGTCTCTTATACACATCTGACGCTGCCGACGAATAGAGAGGTGTAGAT
>CALCPL010000008.1 GCA_937897125.1 uncultured Candidatus Pelagibacter sp.
AAAATGTAATTGTATCTCTGGCAGACTCAAATTACTTTGAATTACTTAATGAATTAGTCGATTCTATTAAGAGTTTTGAAAAAAGCAAAGATACAGCAATTTGTATTTTAGATGCTGGTTTGTCTGAGCAACAAAGAAATATATTATCTAAAAAAGTAGACGAAATTAAATCAGCCGAATGGGATATTGATGTTCCAGCATTTAAAGTAAAAGGAAAAGAGTGGTTAAAGAGTCAAGTATCTAGAGCTTTTTTACCAAAATATTTTCCCAGTTATGAAAAATTTCTATGGATTGATTGTGATGCGTGGGTGAATGATTGGAATTCTGTTGAATTATATTTTAAAGCTTGTGAAAATGGTAAATTAGGAATTACTCAAACATTAGGACCAGGATACAAAATAATGTCAAAAGTAAATTGGCTATTTGGGAAAATAGCAATAATTAAATCTCAAAATTTTAAACATGCAATAAAATCAAAAGTTGGAATTAATAAAGCAAGAAAATTAGCTTTTGCTCCACATATAAATATTGGAGTTTTTTCATTAGAAAAAAATTCACCTGGCTGGACTTCTTGGCAAAAAAATCTAGAACAAACTTTAAAAAGTGGAAATATTTTTGGTTCAGAAGGTCTTGCTATCAATATGTCAGTCTATATAGACGAACTTGAAACTGAATTTTTGCCATTAAATTGTAATTGGATTGCTAGTAATTTATTGCCTAAATTTGATGAAATTAAAAATACATTTGTTGAGCCTTATTTGCCAAATTATGAAATAGGAATTATGCACTTAGCTGCTGGAATCTGGGATGGTGATAAAGATATGAGATTAAATAAGGAAGTTAAAATTAATATTAAGACTATTCAGCAAAAAGTATTATTTAAAAGTCTAAGATTTGGTCATTAATTGAAAAAGAATAGAATTTCTAAAAATTGGATCAACAAACAAAAAAGAGACATTTATGTTAGACAATCTCAGGTAGATGGTTATCGAGCTAGATCTGCATATAAATTAATAGAAATTGATCAAAAATTTAAGATATTTAAAAATGGAATATCAGTAATAGATTTAGGTGCATCACCAGGTAGTTGGTCTCAATATATTTCAAGAACAGTAAAAAGTGGAAGATTGGTTTCAATCGACATAAAAGGTATGGAAGAAATTGAGAATACAATCCAAATCAAAGGTGATTTTACTAATTTAGATTCTCAAGAAAAAATAAAAGGGTTATTCAAATCAAAAGTTGATGTTGTAGTGTCTGATATGGCTGTTAATACAACAGGTATAAAAGATATAGATGCAATTTATACTGGGGAACTTGCAATGGAAGCCATGAATTTTTCTAAAGAAATGTTGGTTAAAGAAGGACGATTTGTCTCTAAGATTTTTCTAGGTTCTTCATTTAACGAAATTGTTGCTTTGGGTAAAAAATTATTCAAAGAAGTGAAGGTATTTAAACCTAAGTCTAGCAGAAAAGAATCTAAGGAAAGTTTTATTATTTGTAAAATCTTAAGATAGAGACTTTTTTTTTGAGGGGAATCATATATAAATGATTATGGATCCTATAAAAGAAGCTCTCACTTTTGATGATGTTACAATGGCACCAAAATACTCAGAAGTTCTACCTTCTGAAGTTGATACCAGCACTAAATTATCAACTAATTTAACACTAAAAATACCCTTATTATCCTCTGCAATGGATACGGTTACTGAGAGCAAAATGGCTATAGCAATAGCTAAAGCTGGAGGTATTGGTGTAATTCACAGAAATCTTGATATTAAAAAGCAAGTTGAAGAAATTAAAAAAGTTAAAAAATTAAACTTATTAGTTGGTGCAGCGGTTGGAGCTGGTCCTGTAGAACTTAAAAGAGCAGTAGCTATTTTAAAAGAAAAAGTGGATTTAATTGTTGTTGATACAGCTCATGGACATAGCAAAAAAGTTGCTGAAATTATTAAAGCTATAAAAAAATTAAAAACAAACAAAACAACACTGTGTGCTGGAAATATAGCAACAGCTGAAGCTGCAAAATTTTTAATAAAATTAGGAGTAGATATTATTAAAGTTGGAATTGGGCCAGGATCAATTTGTACAACTAGACTAGTTGCAGGTATTGGTGTGCCACAGTTAAGTGCAATACTTGCTGTTAAAAAAGGTGTAAAAAATAATAAAGTAAAAATAATTTCAGATGGTGGAATTAAATATTCAGGTGATTTAGCTAAAGCATTGTCTGCAGGTGCCGATGCTATAATGATTGGCTCTCTATTTGCAGGAAGCTTAGAAACACCTGGAAAACTAATTAAAAAAAATGGTAAGTTATTTAAAAGTTTTAGAGGAATGGGATCAGTTGGTGCAATGAATAAAGGTTCAGCTGATAGATATTTTCAAACCAAACAAAAAGATATATCTAAATACTGTCTCTTATACACATCTGACGCTGCCGACGAATAGAGAGGT
>CALCPL010000009.1 GCA_937897125.1 uncultured Candidatus Pelagibacter sp.
GTAAAAAATCCTATTACAGGTGAAGTGGTTATTAAAAAAGAAACTATGATTGATGAATCAGGTTGTGATAAAATTGATGCAGCTGGTGTTAAATTTATCAAAGCTTATTCAGTTATGACTTGTAGCTCTAAAATTGGTGTTTGTGCTACTTGTTATGGAAGAGATCTATCTAGAGGAAAAATGGTTCATGTTGGTGAAGCAATTGGTATGATTTCAGCCCAATCTATTGGTGAGCCAGGTACGCAGTTAACAATGAGAACTTTTCACGTTGGTGGTACCGCTTCTGTTAAGCAAGAGTCTGAAATTGTTACAAAATCTGCAGGTACTTTGAAAATTATTAACACTAATTTATTAGAAGATTCTAAGAAAAATCTAATTGTTATGGGAAGAAACACCCAACTATCAATTGAAGATAATAACGGTGTTCAAGTTGCAATTTATAAAGTTGCTTATGGATCAAAATTATTTTTCCAAAATGGTGATAAAATAAAAGCTAATGAAAAAATTTGTGAGTGGGATCCTTATACAACTCCAGTTATTGCGGAAAAAAGTGGTATTGCTGGGTATGTAGATTTAATCGATGGTGTTTCTATTCAAGAGACAACTGATGATGCTACTGGAATTTCTTCTAAATCAGTTGTTGATTGGAGAGCACAATCTAAAAACACAGATTTAAAACCAAGAATTACTTTAAGAGATGAGAAGGGTAATGTTATCAAAAAAGCAGATGACAATGAAGCTAGATACTATTTAGTTCCTGATTCAATTCTTTCTGTTAAAGATGGTCAAAAAATATTTGCTGGTGATATAATCGCAAGACTTCCAAAAGAAACAACAAAAACAAAAGATATTACTGGAGGATTGCCTCGTGTAGCTGAATTGTTTGAAGCTAGAAAAGCTAAAGACAGTGCAATTATTGCTGAGAATGATGGACAAGTATTATTTGGTAAAGAAGTAAGAGGTAAACAAAAAATTTCAATTCAACCAGATGATGGTGAGCCTTCAAATTATTTAATACCTAAAGGTAAACATATTAACTTTAACCAAGGTGAGAAAATTAAAAAGGGTGAGTATCTATTAGATGGCCAACCTTTACCTCATGATATTTTGCGAATTTTAGGCATTAAAGATTTAACTGAATATTTTGTTAATCAGGTTCAAGAAGTTTACAGATTACAAGGTGTGGTTATTAATGACAAACACATTGAAACTATATTAAGACAAATGCTTAAAAAAGTTGAAATTAAAGAGTCAGGTGATTCGTCTTACTTACCTGGTGAAATGATTGACAGAATTAAGTTTGATAATGCAAATGAAAAACTAGTTGCTGAAGGAAAAAATCCTGCATCTGGTGAAAGAGTTTTAATGGGTATTACTAAAGCTTCACTTCAAACAGAGTCATTTATTTCTGCAGCTTCATTCCAAGAAACCACAAGAGTTTTAACTGATGCTGCTATTAAAGGTAAAGTTGACCCTTTAAATGGCTTAAAAGAGAACGTTATTGTTGGTAGATTGGTTCCAGCTGGAACTGGTCATATCAAAAATAAATGGAATGAAAATGCCATTGCAGCTGACAATAAATTTTTAGCTGATCAGGAAAAAATTGAGCCTGTAGAGGCTACTGAAACTCCTGCAAATTAATAAAAAAACACGTTTAACTTGTAGTTTTAGTTTGACAATCAGAGATTTAATAGTATTTTGACGCTGTTTTTGGTTGGAATGTAGTACCTACTTTATGGAACTAAACGCTGCCACAAAATAACCTGTCAGTTATTTTCATTCAAAAATAAATTAATTAATTAATTAAAAAATTTATGCCAACTATTAACCAGTTGTTAAGAAAGAAAAGAATTAGACCAGTTGCAAGAAATAAAGTTCCTGCACTTGAAAAACAACCTTTAAAAAGAGGTGTGTGTCTTAAAGTTTACACAACAACTCCTAAAAAACCGAACTCTGCATTAAGAAAAGTTGCAAGAGTTAGACTTTCAAATGGCTTTGAAGTTACAGCTTACATTGGTGGTGAAGGGCATAATTTACAGGAACACTCAGTAGTTTTAATTAGAGGTGGTCGTGTTAAAGATTTACCTGGTGTTCGTTATCATATTCTTAGAGGAAATCTAGATACACAAGCAGTTGCAAATAGAAAGAAACGTAGATCTTTATATGGAACTAAAAAAGGTAAATAATTATGTCTAGAAAAAAAACGCAACCAAAAAAAGTTGTCACTCCAGATCCGATTTTTAAATCAACCATTATTCCAAAACTAATTAACTCAATTATGTATGATGGAAAAAAAGTTGTTGCTGAAAAAATTGTATATGAAGCAATTGAAAAAATTAAATCAAAAACTAAAGAAGAGCCAATTAATGTATTTAACGAAGCTATTAATAATATCAAACCTACTGTAGAAGTTAGATCTCGTAGAGTTGGTGGTGCAACGTACCAAGTTCCTGTTGAAGTTAAAAACAATCGTGCTCAAGCACTTGCTATTAGATGGTTAGTTGACGCTTCAAGAAAAAGAAAAGACAAACATATGTCTGATAAAATTTTTAACGAACTGTATGATGCGTATGAAAAAAAAGGATCTGCAGTTAAAAAAAGAGAAGATGTACATAAAATGGCTGAGTCGAATAAGGCTTTCGCTCATTTTAGGTGGTAAAAAATTATGGCTAGAATTAATACATTAGACACATATCGTAATATTGGAATTATGGCTCATATTGATGCTGGTAAAACCACTACTACTGAAAGAATTTTATACTACACTGGAAAAAGTCACAAAATTGGTGAAGTTCATGATGGTGCAGCAACAATGGATTGGATGGAGCAAGAACAAGAAAGAGGAATTACAATTACCTCTGCGGCAACTACTTGTTTCTGGAACGATCATAGAATTAATATTATTGATACTCCTGGTCACGTAGATTTTACTATTGAAGTTGAAAGATCATTAAAAGTTTTAGATGGTGCCGTATGTGTTTTTGATGGTGTTGCTGGTGTTGAACCTCAATCAGAAACAGTATGGAGACAAGCAGACAAATATAAAGTTCCAAGAATTTGCTTTGTAAATAAACTAGATAGAACTGGTGCAGATTTTTATAGATGTGTGGATATGATTAGAGATAGACTTGGTTGCAAACCTCTAGTTATACAAATCCCAATTGGTATGGAAGCAGATTTAGTTGGAGTTGTTGACTTAGTTAAGATGAAAGCCCAGGTTTGGAAAAATGAAGCTTTAGGTGCAGAGTGGGAATACAAAGAGATTCCTGATGATTTAAAAGAGATTTCTCAAAAATATAGAACTGAACTTGTTGAAACAGCTGTTGAGCAGGATGAAAAATTAATGGAAAGCTATTTAAATGGCGAAGAAATTAAAGAAGAAGATTTAATTAAATGTATAAGAAAAGGAACACTAAATTTCAGCTTTGTTCCAATAACTACTGGTTCAGCATTTAAAAACAAAGGTGTTCAGCCGTTACTTGACGCAGTTATTAATTACCTACCAAGCCCAATTGATATTGGTTCAATTAATGGAACGATACCAGGAACTGAAGATATTAAAGAAATGAAATTTGATGATGGAGCTGGTTTTTCAGCTTTAGCTTTTAAAGTTGCGAACGATCCATTTGTTGGATCATTAACTTTTATAAGAATTTACTCTGGAACAATTAAAACTGGAACAGCAGTTTATAATACTTCAAAAGAAAAAGAGGAAAGAGTTGGCAGAATGCTTTTAATGCATGCAAATTCTAGAGAAGATATTAAAGAGGCAAATGCTGGTGATATCGTTGCATTAGCTGGTCTTAAATACACAATAACTGGTCACACTTTATGTGATGAGGCTAATCCAGTTTTACTTGAGCCAATGGAGTTTCCTGAGCCAGTAATTGAAATTGCTGTTGAGCCAAAAACTAAAGCTGACCAAGAAAAAATGGGTGAAGCTTTAGCAAGATTAGCAAAAGAAGATCCTTCATTTAGAGTAACTTCAGATGAAGAATCTGGTCAAACAATAATTAAAGGTATGGGTGAATTGCACTTAGATATTATTGTTGATCGAATGAAAAGAGAATTTAATGTTGAAGCAAATATTGGAGCACCTCAGGTTGCTTACCGTGAAACTATTCAAAATGCATCTGAGTTTGAGTA
>CALCPL010000010.1 GCA_937897125.1 uncultured Candidatus Pelagibacter sp.
GCTTCTGATTTATATATGTATGGCAAACCTGTTAAGGCTTCACCTAGAGTGATGCTCAAAGAACAAATAAATAAATTAAATAAAAAAGATTTAGTCATGAAGTCAGGTGTAGAGTGTGAATATTTTTTGATATCAGAAGATGGAAGCAAAATTGCTGATACTAGAGATACTCAATCAAAACCCTGCTACGATCAGTCTGCTTTAATGAGGAGATATGATTTAATTAAAGAAATATGTGATAGCATGATTGCTATGGGTTGGAACCCATACCAAAATGATCATGAGGACGCTAATGGACAGTTTGAAATGAATTGGGATTATACAGATTGTTTAACCACAGCTGATAGACACGTATTCTTTAAGTATATGGTTAAATCATTAGCCGAAAAACATGGTTTAAGAGCAACATTTATGCCAAAACCTTTTAGTAATCTAACAGGTAATGGCTGTCATGCTCACATTTCTTTATGGAATGGAAAAATTAATAAATTTTTGGATAATGGAGACAAATTAGGTTTGAGCAAATTAGCATATAATTTTCTAGGTGGAATTATGAAACTTACTCAGCCTTTAACAGCATTTTTTAATCCGACAATTAATAGTTATAGAAGAATAAATGCACCACCAACAAAATCAGGTGCTACATGGTCACCTAGTAGTATTTCTTATACAGGAAACAATAGAACTCATATGATAAGAATTCCTGATAAAGGTAGATTTGAATTAAGGTTAATGGATGGAGCAGTAAATCCTTATTTACTTCAGGCTGGAGTAATAGCTGCTGGTTTACATGGAATAAATAATAAAATAGATCCTGGTGAACCTTTATCTTGTAATATGTATACCGATCATAAAAATTACCCTAATCTAAAAAAATTACCTAACATAATTGAGGATGCATTGGATCAACTAGAAAACAGTAAAGAAATTGAAGAAGCATTTGGTAGTGACACTATTAAAAGTTATCTAAAATTAAAAAGATCTGAAATTAAAGATTTTAATCAAGAAGAAAAGTTTGATAAAAAAAGCTCAGTAACTCACTGGGAAAAAAATAGCACTCTTGATTGTTAATAAAAATGAAATCAATCCTTCAGAAAGACCTTTGGTCCATTACATCTTTTTTAGAAAATAAAGAGTATAATTTTAATAAAAAAAATATACTTATTCAATTACCAGAAAAATTTATAGATGAAGCAATAAATGCTATATCCAGTTGGGATAACTACACTTCTACTCCACTGATTAAGTTAAATAAATTAAATGATGAATTAAAATTCAAAAATATTTACTACAAAGATGAAGACAAGAGATTTGATCTAAAATCCTTTAAAGCGTTAGGTGGAGCTTTTGCTGTTTATAAGATTGCTAGTGAAAAAAAAGATATAACAGTATCAACAGCTACAGCAGGAAATCATGGCCGATCTGTTGCATGGGGTGCACAAAGACTAGGAATAAAATGTAAAATATTTATAAGTGAATTTGTTAGTGAATCTAGAGCAGAAGCAATGCGTAAATTGGATGCTGAGGTGATTAGAGTTAAAGGTAATTATGATAATTCATTAAAAGAATGCATAAAACAATCTAAAGAAAATAATTGGGAAATTGTACAAGATGTGTCTTGGGAAGGTTACAAGGAAGTACCAAAATTAATTATGGCTGGATACACCATAATGGTTAAAGAAATTTTAGATGAAGTAAAATCTAATTCAATAACACATGTGTTTCTTCAAGCAGGAGTTGGGGGAATGGCTGCAGCAATGATTGCTGGCTTTGCAAAATTATCAAAAAACATTCCAAAATTTATTATTGTAGAACCAGAAAATGCAGATTGTGTTTTACAAAGTATTAAGAATAATAAACCCACAAGTGTTGATATAAAAAAAGAAACAGTAATGGGCGGCATGTCTTGTGGAGATGTATCTAGTATTGCCTGGGAGATTTTAAAAAACTCTTCGAATTATTGTTTAACTATACCTGATGAAGCAATCTCAACTACGGTTGCATTACTAGCAGAAAAACGTTTATCTGATGAAAAAATAATAGCTGGCGAATGTGCAGTTCCAGGTATAATTGCGTTAATAGGCTCATTTAATAATAAAGAATACTTAGATAAGTTAGAGTTAAACAAACAATCAAACGTGCTTTTATTTGGTTGTGAGGGTTTAACTGATAACGCAATGTACCAAAAATTACTAAATGATGGATTACAAAAAATCTAAGTAAATATGACAAAAAAAGCCATTGTTTGGATCAGAGAAGATTTTAGAATTGAATATAACGAAGCGTTAGTTACTGCAACTCAAAATCATGAGCATGTAAATGCTCTTTATATATATAACCCAAAAAACTTTGATAAAAAAAGAGAGGCCCAAAAATGGTGGCTGTCTAAATCATTGGAAAATTTTAATATAGATCTAAAGAAATTAAATATTACATTAGAAGTTCAGTTGGGTGATGAACTAGAGGTATTATCAATTTTAAAAAAGAAAGATGATGTTACTGTTTATTGGAGTAAAGTTTACGAGCCAGATGTAATTAATAAAGGTAAAAAAATAAGAGATCTTTTTATTAAGAATGAAGTTCAATATAAATATTTTAAAGGAAACATTCTTGTAGAGTTTCAAGAAATGACTAAAGACGATGGTACACCTTATAAAGTATTCACTCCATTTTGGAAAAAAACTGAACAACATTATATTTCAAAAGCACCTTCTAAATTAATACAAGTTAAGTCAAAAGTTAAAAAAATAAATATATTTAAAAATTCAATTTCTATAAAAGAAATTTTGCCTAAAAAAGATTGGCATAAGAAATTTGAGAAATACTGGGTACCATCTGAAAAAGAAGCTAAAAAATATTTACAAGAATTAATAAACAATAAAATTGAGGACTATGGAGATGCACGAGATATTCCAGGTGTTAATGGAACCTCCAAGTTATCTCCTTTCTTAAAATTTGGCCAAATACATGTAGAAACAATTTGGAAGAAATGCCAAGAAATTAAGGTTAAAAAAATTGGATATAGAAAATATATTAATGAGTTAGGATGGAGAGAATTTTCTCATAGTTTAATTAATTACTTCCCACAAATGCTAAAAGGTAACCTTAGAAAAGATTTTGATAATTTTCCTTGGGTTAAAAATGATAAATTTCTTAAAGCTTGGAAAGCAGGCATGACAGGATACCCCGTCGTAGATGCTGGAATGAGAGAATTATATGAAACGGGATGGATGCATAATAGAGTGCGAATGATCGTTGCTTCTTTTCTTGTTAAGCATTTAAGAATTCATTGGATGGAAGGTGAAAAACATTTTAAAAATTGTTTGGTTGATTATAATGAAGCTAGTAACGTTGCTCAATGGCAATGGGTTGCAGGCTGTGGTGCCGATGCAGCTCCTTATTTTAGAATATTTAACCCTATTCTTCAGGGTGAAAAATTTGACAAAGATGGAATTTATACAAAGAAATGGGTTCCAGAACTTAAAAACATGCCTAATAAATTTTTATATAAGCCATGGGAACTAGAAAGCAAATACCAAGAGCAGATTAAAGTTATTGTAGGTGCAGATTATCCAAAACCAATTGTAGACCACGCTGAAGCAAGAAATGCTGCATTAGACGCTTTTAAAACAATTAAGAAAAGCTAATCACCTAAATAATGAAGAACAATCAATCTTTTTTGTTTCTCAATTCTATGCTCAAAAAGATATAACCCCTGCCAAGTTCCAAGTAATAACTCATTATTTTTAACACTCAAAGAAATTTGATTATTAGTTAACGAAGACTTAATGTGTGCGGGCATGTCATCTTTTCCTTCAGCTGTATGGATATAAAGGGAATTATCCATTGGCACGAGCTTATTAAAAAAATTTATTAAGTCAGTTTGAACATCTGGGTCTGCATTCTCTTGTATTATTAATGAAGCACTAGTGTGTTGAATGCTTATATTGATAATTCCATTATTAAATTCATTATCCTTGATCCATTTATTTGTTTGGTTGGTAAATTCATAAAGACTTTGACCATTTGTATCTAATTCTAAATTAAAAAATTCTTGTCTCATAGCTTGTTATATTTGATAGATGTTAATTCATACAATCTACTAACAGTCTGTCTCTTATACACATC
>CALCPL010000011.1 GCA_937897125.1 uncultured Candidatus Pelagibacter sp.
GAATAACATAATGGTGGTGGTTCATTATGTGCTGGTTGTGCACTATCAATAATTTCCCATCCATTGTTTTCAAATAATTTTCTTTGTTCTTTTGGCAATCTTCTTTGAGGGTTGTTAATGATTAATCCTTCTTTAATAGGAGTAAATGTTGCATCGATATGAATTGGATAAGGGTCACCTGGAAAATTAACAGCATGAACTCTATGATCTTTAAAATGTCTTTTAAGCCAATCAATTCCTTTAAGATTAGTAGTAAATCCATGCTGAACTACTAAATCTTTTCCAAATCTTAAAACATCTGCTGCATCAAATAATGGTTCTTCTTCAGTTGTTACAAAAAACTTGTCTTCAGTCCATTCTAATCTTTTTTGAATACCAATTTTATCTGATAAATAATCTTTTCTGTAATCCGCATCAGTTAACCTTGGTTTAGGAGCTGCTTCATGTCTCATATTAGGATCTTCATCGTAATATTTTTTTAACAAAGGTCTGTAACAAAGATATTCAAACCATCTACATCTATAACTCATCGTTGCTTCTAAAATTTCGCTACCAACAGTTAATAAAACATCTCTTGGTGGCATGCATCCAAACATTGTATCTGCTTCCCAATCTGGAGTTGATGTTTTTTTATTAAAGTCTATTGGATCTGGTCTATCTACTTTAATGCCTCTTTTAATTAGCATATTTGAAAAATCATCTAACAACTGATTTGCCTTATCAACTGTGTCTTTCATTCTTGGCCCAAACTGACCACGCATATCAGAGTCTTCTGGAACCTTGGCATCTAATGCTGGTTCTGGAGCTGGAATACAAGTGCCGTCAGCCTTACCAACAATTACATGTTTTAAAGGATCCCACTCATTCCAACTATTAACTATAGTTTTTTTTTCACTCATAAATTTATTATTTGATAATATTATGTTCTGGACCAAAAGGAAACTTAGTAATGTTTTCAGCTTTATCTTTTCCTATAACTAGGATGTCATGCTCTCTATAACCTCCAGCTCCTGGCTTTCCATCAGGTATCATGATCATAGGCTCCATAGAAACAACCATATTCTCTTCTAAGACAGTATCTATGTCTTCTCGTAATTCTAATCCAGCTTCTCTTCCATAGAAATGAGATAAGACACCAAATGAATGACCATAACCAAATGTTCGGTAATGAAGATAACCAAGCTCAGCAAATAGCTCATTCAACTCATGGCAGATAGCAGAACATTTTACACCTGGTTTAATTAACTCTAGTCCTCTTTTATGAACTTTAACATTTGCTTCCCAAGCTTTTAAAGAAGCGTCATCAATTTTATCTACAAAAAGAGTTCTCTCTAGAGCTGTGTAGTATCCTGAAATCATAGGAAAGGTATTTAAAGAAAGAATATCTCCTGATTTTAATTTTCTATTCGTTTTTGGGTTATGTGCGCCATCTGTATTTAATCCTGACTGAAACCAAACCCAAGTATCCATATACTCTGCATCTGGGTAGGTTTTGGCAATTTCACGCTCCATCTTATCTCTACCAGCTATTGCAATTTCAAGCTCACTTTCTCCTACCTTAATATGTTTTTTTATTTCCTCACCCCCAAGATCAGCAATTCTTGCACCATTTTTGATAATTTCTATTTCCTCTGCAGATTTGATCATTCTAAGCTGCATTAAATCTTTTGAAACATCGCTAAAAACTGAAAATATAAATATAGAAGTTAGTTTTTCTTTAACATCTAAAGTTACATGATCATTTTCAATGCCAATATTCTTAGGAGGTTCGTCTCTTCCAATAATTGAAACTATCGCTTTTAAAAAATTATCTCTTTTCCAATCAGTGTAAATTACATTATCGCTATGAGATCTCCGCCAAGGTTGACTTGCATCTATGTTTGCAGAAATTGTTGAAATTTTATTAGCCGTTACAACACAACCATAAGGTCTACCAAAAGAACAATAAATAAACCCTGTATAGTAAGCAATGTTGTGCATTGAAGTTAAAATAATCATATCAAGATTATTTTTACTCATTGTGGTTCTTAAATTAGTTAATCGTCTTTGATATTCTTGATCTGTGAAAGGTAGTTTAGCCTTCTCGCCATTTTTTAAATTAAAAAAATCTGGTCTTTCCATCTTAATTAATTAAGGGCAATAAACCGTCTATTAGTTTTAATTGTAAGACTATAATAAATGATAGACATAAAAAGGAAGAAGCCTCCTATTATCGTATTAGTCGACGGTATTTCATTAATTCCTAAAATTGGAATCCATACCCAAAATATACCACCTATAACTTCAGTTAATGACAACAAAGTTAATTCTGCTGCTGGTATAGCTTTTGATCCAATAGAATATAAAATTAAACCCATACAAACTAACGTTCCATGTATAGAAAATAATGCTCCATTATAACTTGTGGATAGAAAAACCATATCATTAGTTAAGATAACTATTGCAGCAACTACAAAGCAGAATAAACCTGCAAATGCTACAGTCGTAAATTTTGGTGTTTCTTTATTCCATCTCAAGGTTACTGAAAAAATAGAAAAACCAATTGAAGAAGTCATTCCAAATATTAGTCCTAATAAAGAATTTTTTTCTGTATTACCCAAAGCTATTATTATTATTCCAACTGTTGCAATAAATATAGCTATCCAAACATTTAATGAAATTTTTTCTTTTAAAAATAAAAAACCTAGTAAGGCTGTAAAAAAAGGCATGGCAGCTAAGCAAAGCAAAGTAACAGCAGCACTGGTATTTGTAATCGAGTAAATGAAGGTTATCATTGCAATACCTAGTCCAGTTCCACCAATGATACCCGAAATTCCAATTTTTAAATAATTCTTATAAAAATCTTTTCCTTCCTCAAAGAAAAGGTAAAGATTTAAAATCAAAAAGATTGTAAGGCCACGTGCAAAAATATATTGCCATGGAACTAAATTTGGCTCATTCATATATCGAACAACTAAAGGTCCAAAGGACCATATAAGACCCGCTAATAAAACTACTGGGATTGCAATTTTTTCATTTTTTAACTCAAGCATTGATGGATATTTAATAGTAATTATTTTGTACTACAATAAAAATGAGATCTATTTAAAGATATTAATATTTGACCCAATTGGAGAGTAACAATCAATTAACTCCCCTTTTTTGAATATAGATTGCCCATCTTTGAATAGACCCCACACATTTGACTCTACAAATGATTTAATTCTGAATGATTCTTGACCTTTTAAAACCTCTAACTCTATTTTTCCATCATTAGTTGAAGTTAACTTAGCTTTTAAAAATCTAATAATCTTTTTACTCTTTGAATAATTATTTTTTAATTTAGCTTTAAATGGTTTTTCAACCTTAACACCAAGAATATTAAGCAGATAAGGATAAACAAAAAATCTAAAGCAAGCAGATGAAGAAATAGGATTACCAGGTAGCCCAAAAATAGCTTTTTCAGTTTTATAGAATTTTGCAAACAATACTGGTTTACCAGGTCTAATCGAAACACCTTTAAAAAAATTAGATAAACTAAATTTTTTGATTATGTGTGGAACAAAATCATGTTTACCAGCAGATACGGCACCTGATGTGATAATAATATCTACTTTAGATTTAAAGCTTTTTTCTATTTTTTTTTGAAAAAGTTTTTCATCCTTATCCCTTAAAATTCCACCATCTATAAAGTTAAATAAAAAATTATTAGATAAGGATTTTATGTAATGACTATTTGAGTTTCTAACTTTCCAATTAGCAATATCTCTATTATTAGAAATTTCATTTCCTGTTGAAAAAAATAAAATATTAGGCTTCTTTTTAACTTTAATATTTACTATGCCCAATGTTTTAAAAGCTAAGACATGAGATGGCTGAATTATGGTCCCTTTTTGAATTATCAAGTCTCTTTTTTTATAATCTGATCCAGCATATCTGATGTGTTGGTTATTTTTTATTTTTTCATTGATTAAGATAAATTTTCTATTTTTATTAAAAATAATTTTTTCGATTGGAATTATAGTATCAAAATTTTTAGGTATAAGTGCACCTGTCATTACTTCAACAGCTTCAAACTTATTTATTTTTTTTAATGAAGGGTTATCTCCAGCAGATATAGTCTTTAAAATTTTAAAGTTTTGTGAATTATTTTTATTTAACTTGCTTGTATCTTTTGAATTAATTGCAAAACCATCAAAAGCAGCATTAGTTCCAGCTGGATAATTTACTGCTGAATAGATATCTAATACATTAATCCTATTTAATGACTTTGATGAGTTAATAATTTCATCTTTAATTTTTATCTTTGATTTTATTAAGATTTTCTTAGCTTCTTTATAAGTAATCATTTTAATTTTTTTTTAGTATTTTTTTTGCTTCTTCTAAATCTTCTTTAGTATTTATATTAAAAAAAGGATCAAATTTTTTAGGCTCAATATCAATTGTTTTTACCCCTATTTTATTTGCCCAATCCTCTACTTTTCTAAAATTATTATTAATCAAATCATTTTCAAGTGGTTTTAATAATTCAATTGACCATAGGCCAAAAATATTGTGCCTCTTGTTGTTTGACTTAACAAAATACAACAGGCTATCTTTTAGTTTAATTCTTTTTTGGTATTCATCAATAATTGATGTTTCAAAAAAAGGTGTGTCTGATGGAAATGTTGCAATCCACTCATATAACTTTTGATTTTCCTTAACCCATTTCATTGCACTCAGAGCTCCTGCTAATGGTCCAAAGTCATCAAAACAATCAGGAATTATTGTTACATTTTTTATTTTTTTTGTATCTATACTGTGGCTTGAGACAATAAGTATCTCCTCATATCTATTGCTAATTTTTAATAAAACGTGTTCTAACAATGTTTTATCACCAAGTTTTGTCTGGTTTTTATCTTCACCAAATCTCTTTGACTTTCCACCAGCTAGCACAACAGCTAAAATATTGTTATCTTCCATAAATCAAAATATAAAACATTAATCTCTTAATTAAAGAATTATAATGGACTTAGAAATTTTAGAAATTGCATCTAATACCGAAAACCACAAAGTGCTTAAAAAGCATACACATCAATCAAGGAACAAAAACCCTTTATGTGGTGATGAAATGGAAATTAGTTTAATGGTTAAAGACAATATTGTTCAAGACATGGGGTATCAATGTAGATCATGCGTGTACTGTCAAGCCTCAGTTAGTTTGCTTTCAAGATGGGTTATGCACTGTCTCTTATACACATCTG
>CALCPL010000012.1 GCA_937897125.1 uncultured Candidatus Pelagibacter sp.
TTATTTTTTTTATCAAAGATAAGTTAGTTAATAAAAGCAACAACTTTATCAAATAACTTAATATAGACATCCCTGTAAAATTATTGATATGCTTTAAGCGTATGGAATTCTTAAACTATTTCTCAAATGTATTTACGTTTGGTAATATTTTAATATTAATTTTAGGAACAGTGGGTGGTCTTCTTTTAGGTGCCGCACCTGGTTTAAGCCCCACAATGGCTGTTGCTTTATTAATCCCATTCACTTTCAAGATGAGCCCTGAACAAGGACTGATAATGCTTGGTGCTGTTTATACAGCAACGGTAGCAGGTGGTGCGATTAGCGCTATTTTACTAAAAATACCAGGTGCACCAGCAAACATAGCAACTGTTATGGATGGTTACCCTATGGCACAAAAAGGCAAATCCAAGGAAGCTCTTCATTATTGTTTTATTAGTTCGTTTGTAGGAGGTGTTATTGGAATATTGGTTTTAATCTTTTTTACTCCATTATTAGCAAACGTTGCACTCAAGTTTGGACCATCACATATGTTTTGGATAGCAATTTTTGGTGTTACCGTTATTGCAACACTAGATTCTAACTCAATTATTAAAGGTCTTTTCTCTGGTGCATTAGGTTTATGGTTAGCAACAATTGGATATGATTCAGTTTTAGGTGTGGAAAGATTTGTTTTTAACCCAATTTTTTCTGGTGGTATAAATATAATTGCAGCTCTGGTAGGTTTATTTGCAATACCACAAGTACTTTCAATGCTCGAAAAAAAACAAGACCTTTCAGATCAGTTCCAAATGGAAAAAAAAAGCTTGTTCCAGTCTATGAAATATAATCTTTCAAGATTTAAAGCTCTAACTATAGGCAGTATAACAGGTGTTATAATTGGATTAATTCCAGGTGCAGGAGGGCAGATCGCAGGTTTAGTTTCATATGATCAAATAAAAAAAGTAAGTAAAAATAAAGAAAACTTTGGGAAAGGTGAGCCAGATGGAATTATAGCAGCTGAATCTGCAAATAATGCTATGGTTGGACCATCATTAGTTCCACTGTTAACTTTAGGTGTACCCGGAAGTCCAACAGCTGCAGTTTTATTAGGTGGATTATTAATTCACGGAATGTTTCCAGGGCCAAATCTTTTTACTATTTATGCTGAAACTACGTGGACGTTTATCAACTCTTTGTTAGTAGCTCAATTTTTGATGTTAATTTTTGGGCTTTATATAAGTGGTTTGGCTAAGTACGTAATAAAAACCCCAGTAAATTACATGGCGGCAGCAATTACAATACTTGCAATTTTTGGCACTTATAGTGTGCAGCATAATTTTGCAGACGTTATGGTTATGCTTTTTTTAGGTGTGTCTATGTTTTTTTTATCTAAATTTGGTTTTACTGCAGCACCCATTGTATTGGGATTAATACTAGGACCAATTGCCGAAACAAATTTTAGTCAAGCAAAAATTATTGCTGATACTCAAAATGGAATATTTGATTACTTAACAATGGGTCCTTTAAATTTAACGATAATTTCTCTTTGTATATTATCAATTATATATGGACTGATCACAGAAATTAAAAAAAAAACAAATGATAAAGATCAATAAACTTTCATCAGTAGTATTGGTATTGATTTTATCAATACTGTTAGCTTATGCTTCATTTAGTGGAGGCACATCAGAGGCATATATTTTTCCCAAACTACTAAGCACAGTAATGATTCTGTCTCTTATACACATCTCC
>CALCPL010000013.1 GCA_937897125.1 uncultured Candidatus Pelagibacter sp.
TCTATTCGTCGGCAGCGTCAGATGTGTATAAGAGACAGCTAATAGATGACACACATGAATTGCAGAATTAATTCCATCATCATAACCAAAACCTAATGGTTGGTTAAAGAAAAAGTGCCCACTTTTCTCAAATCCAGCTAATGCTTTTTCAGTATTAACTTTTCTTTTAATATGTGAGTGACCTGTCTTCCAATAAATAGTTTCACAGTCATTTTTCGCTAAAACTTTATCAGTTGCGTACAATCCAGTTGATTTTACATCAACAATAAACTTAGAACCTTTATGAGTTTTAGACAAGTTTCTTGCAATCAATAATCCAATTTTATCTGAAAATATTTCATCACCTGTGTTATCAATTACACCAACTCTATCACCATCACCATCAAAACCAAAACCAATATCAGCGTTATTATCTTTTACAGCTTTTGCTATTGCATGTAACATCTCTAAATCTTCTGGATTTGGATTATATTTTGGAAAAGTCCAATCAAGATCACAATCGAGTTCTATTACTTCACAACCAATTCCTCTTAAAATTTCAGGTGCAAATATTCCAGCAGTTCCATTACCACATGCAACAACTGCTTTAATTTTTTTTGTTATTTTATTTTTATTTATTAAATCATTTTTATAAATTTGTTGAAAACCTTCTATTTGTTTTTCACTACCTTCACCTTTTATAAAATTTTCATTTAAAGTAATTTCTTTTAATTCTTTCATCTCTTCTGGTGCGTGGGTTAAACCTTTTTTGATACCCATTTTAACTCCAGTCCAACCATTTTCATTGTGACTAGCGGTTACCATTGCAACAGCATCAGCATCTAAATTAAATTGTGCAAAATAAACAGTAGGGGATAGGGATAAACCTATGTCTTCAATATTACATCCTGTTGAAAGTAGTCCTTTTTTAAGAGCTGTTTTTATTTCTTCACTGTAAGACCTATAATCATGACCAACAATTACTCTTGGATTCGTTTTTTTAGTATGTTTTATAATTTGAGTACCTAAACCTTTACCTAGATTCTCTATTCCCAGTTGGTTTATGTCCTTCTCATACAACCACCTTGCGTCATACTCCCTGAAGCCATATGGATCTATTTTTAAATTTGTTGTCATTGTTAACCTTTCTTACATTCATTTTATTTTTTTATTGATATTTTTTTTCTATGTTCTATAAACGTTCTGTTGAATAATGATTTATATGGTGTATCAATGCTTTCAGCATACAACATGTAGTTGTTTTGTAAAAAAAAACTTATAAAATATTAAAATATGAACAAAATACTATCACAGGCACTTAAGAAAGCTGTCTCCGAATATAGCCCTGATAATAGCGAACTTTCAAAAAATAAAGGACCAGATTTATTTTCACTTAGTAATGACACTGAACTTTTTCAAAATGAAAAAGGCATCATTATTAAAATTGATAGAACAAGAGATAGTAAATTAACAGATTTTGGTAGAGCAACTTTAAAAGATAGATACTTAGGAAATAACGAATCTTACCAAGATTTATTTGCCCGTGTTGCAAGTTCATACGCAGATGACAATTTACATGCACAAAGAATTTATAACTACATTAGTAATTTATGGTTCATGCCAGCAACTCCAGTTTTATCAAATGGTGGAACTAAAAGAGGTTTACCAATTTCATGTTTTTTAAATGAAGCATCAGACAGCTTAAATGGAATACTTGATCTATGGAGTGAGAACGTTTGGTTAGCTGCTAAAGGTGGTGGGATTGGAAGTTACTGGGGTAACCTTAGATCTATTGGAGAAAAAATTGGTAAAGTTGGAAAGACATCAGGAATAATTCCTTTCATTAAAGTAATGGACTCGTTAACGATGGCAATTAGCCAAGGTTCATTAAGAAGAGGATCTGCTGCTTGTTATCTTCCAATTGAGCATCCTGAAATTGAAGAATTTATTGAAATGAGAAGACCCACAGGTGGAGATCCAAACAGAAAAGCTTTGAACCTTCATCATGGTATTTTAGTATCAGATGCATTCATGAGAGCAGTTGAGACAGATGAGCAGTGGGCACTAAAAAGTCCTGCTGATGGAACTGTACAACAAACTATCTCTGCAAGAAATTTATGGATTAGATTATTAACTGCAAGAATTGAAACAGGTGAACCTTATATTATCTATATCGATACAGTTAACAGACAAATTCCACAACATCATAAGTTAGCAGGCTTAACTGTTAAAACTTCTAATCTTTGTAGTGAGATAACTTTACCTACTGGAATAGATAAAAACGGAAGAGATAGAACTGCTGTTTGCTGTTTATCATCTTTAAACTTAGAAAAGTATGATGAGTGGAAAGACGATAACGTTATGATTAATGATGTTATGAGATTTTTAGATAATGTATTAACAGACTTTATCGAAAGAGCTCCAGAGCAATTTGATGATGCAAAATATTCTGCTGAAAAAGAAAGAAGTGTTGGCCTAGGTGTTATGGGTTTCCATTCTTATTTACAGCAACACAGTATCCCACTTGAGTCAGTTATGAGTAAAGCTTGGAATAAAAAAATATTCAAACATATTCAAGAACATGTTGATCAAGCCTCAAAAGATTTAGCTGATGAAAGAGGACCATGTCCAGATGCTGCTGATTATGGTTTTAATGAAAGGTTTTCTAACAAAACTGCTATTGCACCCACAGCTTCTATTTCTATTATCTGTGGTGGAGCATCCCCTGGAGTAGAGCCGGTTGCAGCAAATAGTTACACGCATAAAACTCTTTCAGGTTCATTTAATGTTAGAAATAGATACTTAGTAGAATTACTAGAAAAACATGGAAAAAATACTGATGATGTTTGGTCTGGTATTACAACAAACCAAGGTTCTGTTTCTCATTTAGATTTTTTAACTGATTTAGAAAAAGATGTTTTCAAAACTGCTTTTGAATTGGATCAAAAATGGATTATTGAATTAAGTGGAGATAGAACGCCTTTTATATCTCAAGCTCAATCAATTAACTTATTTGTACCAGCAGATATTCATAAAAGAGAACTACATAAAATTCATTTTGATGCTTGGAAAAAAGGTTTAAAGAGCCTTTATTACTGTAGATCAAAATCAATTCAACGTGCGGAGAATGTTAATGATACTAAAGCAACAGATGTTACCGCAAATGTCTATAAGTCAAAACCACAAACAACCGAACAACCAGAATACGAGGAGTGCCTATCATGTCAGTAGAAAAAATGGATACTAAAATTATTCAACCAGAAAAAAAAGAAATAGCTCAACCACAAAAAATGGGATTACTAGTTGAAAATCCAGTTTACAAACCATTTAGATATCCATGGTGTTATGATGCTTGGTTAACTCAACAAAGAATTCACTGGTTACCAGAGGAAGTGCCACTTGGTGATGATGTTAGAGATTGGCAGAAAAATTTAACTCAGTCTGAAAAGAATTTATTAACACAAATTTTTAGATTTTTTACTCAAGCTGATGTTGAAGTACAAAATTGTTATTTAAGACATTATACAACTGTATTCAAACCTACAGAAGTTTTAATGATGATGACTGCTTTTGCTTCAATGGAAACAGTTCACATAGCTGCATACTCTCATTTACTTGATACTATTGGAATGCCTGAATCAGAATATTCTGCATTCATGAAATATAAAGAGATGAAAGATAAATACGACTACATGCAAAATTTTGACATGAGTTCAAAAAAAGATATTGCATTAACAGTAGCTGTATTTAGTGCGTTCACTGAAGGCTTACAATTGTTTGCAAGTTTTGCAATCTTACTTAACTTCCCAAGACATAATAAAATGAAAGGGATGGGCCAAATTGTTACTTGGTCAGTAAGAGATGAAACGTTGCACTGTAATTCTATGATTAGATTGTTTAAAGAGTTCATTCATGAGAACCCAGAAATCTGGAATCCTGAATTAAAAAAAGAACTTTATAAAGCATGTAGAACAATCATTGAGCACGAAGACGCTTTCATTGATTTAGCTTTTGAAATGGGTCCTATGGAAGGTCTTACAGCGCAAGATGTAAAACTTTATATAAGGTTTATTGCTAATAGAAGATTATCTCAACTTGGATTAGACCCAATTTATGATGTGGAAAAAAATCCACTTACTTGGTTAGATTCTATGTTGAATGCAGTTGAACACATGAACTTCTTTGAAGGTCGTTCTACTGAATATTCTAAAGCATCAACTCAGGGAACTTGGACAGAAGCTTTTAGTTAATCTTTTGAAGTATAAAAAGTATTTTCGAAAAACTAGCCTTAAACAAGAGGGTATTGGAGAGCATTTTCTTAATGAAATAGCCTCCAAGAAACCTAAAAATTTCCTTGAGATTGGTGTGTTTCATGGTGTTACTGCAAGGAATGTTTGTGAATTACTACACAGTATTCATGGAAGTGATTTTAAATATGTAGGGTTAGATTTGTTTGGCGAAAGTGCTGAAAATGCTAATGAGGTTATTCCAAATACTAAATTTAACAATCCATTAAAGAGAATCTATTTTGAATATATTCTAAAACAAGACCCATACTCTATTGAAGCAGTAGCTTATCTTTTAAAAAAATTTGAAAAAAACATTCATCTAATTAAAGGGAATTCCAATCTACTATTAAAAAAAATGGATATGTCTCAAATTGATTATGTTTTTTTAGATGGAGGTCACGCTTATGAGACAGTTAAAAATGATCTTCATTATTCAAAACCAGTTCTAGATAATAACGGAACTATACTTTGTGATGATTATAACCTTGGTCACGCACCTGGTGTAAAGAAAGCTATTGATGAATTTGTTAACGATAACAATCTTAAATCAGAAATTATTTTTGAAAGATTTGCAAAAATAGAAAAAAACTAATTATCTTTGATTTAACTGTATAACTTTTCTGTGCTTACTACCCTTATAACTTGCAAGAGGTCTAATTAATTTATTAGCAGCATGTTGTTCCATGATATGTGCAGACCAACCCGTAATTCTTGAAATTACAAATATAGGTGTAAAGAAATCAGTATCAAAACCCATTAAATGGTAAGTAGGTCCTGTTGGGTAATCAACATTTGGATAAATATTTTTTTCTTTAATCATTACCTTTTCAACAATGTCGTAAATTTTTTCAAATGTTTTATCTTTTTTAATAGTTGCTACTCTTTTAAAATATTCTCTCATAGTAGGAACTCTTGAGTCACCACTTTTGTAAACTCTATGACCAAATCCCATTACTACATCTTTATTTTTCAAAGCTTTAGTAATCCATTTTAAAGCATTCTCAGGTTTTTTAATTTTTTTCATCATGTGCATTACTTCTTCATTAGCACCACCATGAAGAGGACCCTTTAAACTAGCGATCGCACCAGTGATTGCTCCATGAATATCAGACAAACTACTAGTAATAGTTCTTGCGGTAAAAGTTGATACGTTAAAACTATGTTCTGCGTACAAAATTAATGAGACATCAAAAGCTTTAACAATTTCTTTATTAGGAACTTTTCCAAAGCACATATGGAAAAAATTTTCAGAGAAATTGAATTTTTTCTTTGGTGCTATAATTTTTTTTCCTTTTCGAAGTCTATAAACT
>CALCPL010000014.1 GCA_937897125.1 uncultured Candidatus Pelagibacter sp.
TCTTGTCTCGTGGGCTCGGAGATGTGTATAAGAGACAGCTACAAGCTGTATCGAAACATAAATATTGTGATGTGCTAGAGGGATTTGGTGATTCTGATATTACTTATAATTTAAGTTTCAATTTGATAAATAGAATAGTTAAAGAATTAAGCTCACTTACCTCAATGAATACTACTCAAGGTGAGTTTTTAACAAAACTTGGTATTCTTGAAAGAGCAGAAATATTGTCCAAGAAAATGTTATTTAGTGAAAAAGCTGATATTTATTTTAGAATAAAAAGGCTTATAGATAAAAATCAAATGGGTGAATTATTTAAAGTAATGCTAATAACAGCAGATAAAAATAAATTTAAATTGGGGTTTTAAATTGATTAAGTCAAAGAAACTCAGCAAATTTAAAAACTTACAGCACGCTTTCTTTAATAGAAAGGGTGGAAAATCTCTAGGTATTTTTAAGAGTTTAAATTGTGGTCCTGGATCTTCAGATAATAAAAAAAATGTTTTAAAAAACCTTCAAATTGTTCAAAAGAAAATTAAAACTAAACTTAAAAAAATTATCTTACTTAAGCAAATTCACAGTAATAAATTTCATTTTGTAGATAAAAATCTAAAACTTAAAAATTATAATTTTGAGGGAGATGCACTAATCACAAATAAAAAGGAATTTCCTATAGCCATATTAACTGCTGATTGTGCCCCAATACTAATATATGATGAGAAAGAAAAGATGATTGCAGCAATCCATGCTGGCTGGAAAGGCGCATTCAAAGGGATAATTAAAAAAACCTTAAATTTTATGATAAAAAAAGGGTGCGCCCCTAAAAACATTACTGCTGTTATTGGGCCATGTATTTCTGTAAAAAATTATGAGGTGAAAAAAGATTTTATTAAAAAACTCATCAAAAAAGATGGAAAAAATAAAAAATTTTTTAAAAAAATTCAAAATAAAGATTTCTTTAATTTAAAAAAATACATCCATTCTCAATTAAAGACCTTAAATATAAAGAAAATTGATATAATTAATAAGGATACATTTAATCCTAAAAATAGTTTTTTTAGCGCACGAAGATCTATTAGCCGCAATGAGAATGATTATGGTAGAAATATTTCTGTAATTATGATTAATTGATAATATCTCATGAAATTATTAACTGGAAACAGCAATAAACCTCTCAGCAAAAATATTGCAAAATATTTAAAAACTAAGCTTGTGAATTCAAGTATAAAAAAGTTTTCTGATGGAGAAATTTATATAGAAATTAATGAGAACATTAGGGGTAATAGTATCTTTATAATTCAGTCTATTTCATCACCTGCAAATGACAACTTAATGGAATTACTACTTTGCATTGATGCTTTAAAAAGATCTTCGGCAAAAAATATTACTGCTGTCATTCCTTATTTTGGATATGCACGACAAGATCGAAAAGTAGTACCTCGAACTTCTATTTCTGCAAAACTTGTTTCTAATTTAATTACCAAAGCAGGTGCTGATAGAGTCGTTACTGTAGACCTCCATGCTGGACAAATTCAGGGCTTTTTTGACATTCCTGTAGACAACTTATTTGCTACACCAATTTTTGCAAGACATGCTAAAAAAAATATCAAAAGTAAAAATATTATTTGTGTTGCACCAGATGTTGGTGGAACTGAAAGAGCGAGAGCACTTGGTAAAATTTTAAATGTAGAACTTGCTATTGTGGACAAGAGAAGACCCAAACCAGGTCAATCCAAAGTTATGAATGTCATAGGAGATGTTAAGGGGAAAACTTGTATTATAGTTGATGACATAATTGATTCAGGTGGAACTATAGTAAACGCTGCGAAAGCTTTAAAGGATAGAGGTGCTAAAGAAGTTTATGCTTATATTACCCACGGAGTTTTAAGTGGAGAGGCAGTAGATAAAATTAAAAAATCAGTTATTAAAAAACTGGTAGTAACAGACACAATTGACAATCATGATAAAATTAAAAATGTTAAAAATATAGAAGTTTTGCCTATTTCAGCCCTTATGGGTGAGGCAATTAAAAGGATCTCTAACTCAACATCTGTATCTGATTTATTTAAATAATTATCTTGAGTTATTAAGAAACTTGGGCTAAAAGCCATCTTTTTATGAATTCACTTGATGCAAATACTAGAAACACTAAGTCAAAAGGAGATGTTCGTTCTCTTAGATTGGCTGGAAATATCCCTGGTATAGTTTATGGGGGACCAGATCAAAATCAAAAAGTTGCTGTATTAAAAAAAACATTAAAATCTTTAATAGAAAAAGGAAGCTTCTTATCAAATATAATAACTCTTAATTTAGATGGTAAGCCTCAAAATGTTTTACCAAGAGAAATTACTTATAACGTAATATCAGATGAGCCAACTCATATTGATTTTCTTAGAGTTGTCCCAGGTGTAAAAATTAGAATAGAAGTACCTGTAGAATTTATTAACCATGAAACTTCACCAGGCTTAAAAAGAGGTGGAGTACTAAACATTGTTAGAAGAGAAATAGAATTAAAATGCCCAAGTGAAAAAATACCATCTGCAATAACTATTGATTTAGATGGAGTGGATATTGGAGAAAGTTTCAAAATATCTTCAGTTAAACTAGAAGAAGGTGTTACACCAACTATTATTGGAAGAGATTTTGTAATTGCAACATTGGCAGCGCCTACAGTTATGAAAGAGCCAGAAAAACCAGCTGAAGCTGAAGAAGCAGCAGCAACAGAAGATGGTAAAGAAGCAGCACCAGCAGCTGAAGGTGATAAAAAAGATGGCGATGAAAAAAAAGCCACTGAAGAAAAAAAATAATCAACTTATTATAGTGAAGACTCCTAGATACGATTTAAAAAAAATATGCTTTTATTTGTAGGCTTAGGAAATCCAACACCCGATAGCGAAAACAACAGACACAATATTGGTTTCAAATTAATTGATGCTCTTAATCAAAAATTTGGTCTGTCTAAACAAAAACCAAAATTTAAAGGATTGTTAACTACGGGTAATATTGAAGATAAAAAGGTTTATGCAATAAAACCTTTAACCTTTATGAATAACTCTGGAATTTGTATAAGGGAATTAATTGAATACTTCAAAATTGATGCTGAAGATGTGATTGTCTTCCATGATGACCTTGACCTTGAGTTTGGAAAAGTAAAAGCAAAATTTGCAGGATCTAGTGCAGGACATAATGGAATCGAGTCTATTGATAAATTTATTGGTAAAGATTATTCAAGAGTAAGAATAGGAATTGGAAGACCCAAAACTAAAGCTGATGTTTCAGACCATGTATTAAAAGATTTTGATGAAGATGAAATGATACAACTAGAAAAAATTACTAAAAATATTATTGATTCAATGGCTATATTAATTGATAAAAAATTAGATTTATTCTCAAGCACTGTAAATAACAAGTAATGAGTTTTAAGTGTGGAATTGTTGGCTTACCTAATGTTGGTAAATCTACATTATTTAATGCACTTACAAATTCAAGCAAGGCACAAGCTGCTAATTTCCCTTTTTGTACGATAGAACCAAATGTTGGTGTAGTTCCTGTACCAGATGAAAGACTAGATAAATTGGTAGAAATATCAAAATCCAAAAAAAAAATTAATACCACTATTGAGTTTGTGGATATAGCTGGACTAGTAGAGGGCGCCTCTAAAGGTGAAGGCTTAGGAAATAAATTCTTATCTCATATAAGAGAAGTCGATGCAGTCATACATATGATCAGATGTTTTGACTCTGATGATATTCAAAATGTGAACCCAACTGTTGATCCAATCAGAGATTTAGAAATTATTGAAACAGAAATGATGTTGGCAGACCTTGAATCAATACAAAAAAGATTGGAAAAAAATAATAAGAAAAATGTAGATGAGGAACAATTAAAGATATTAGAAATTGCTTCTGACTGCATAAATAATTCTAAAGATATTCAAATACTTTATGAGCAATTTGACAAAAAATTAATAAACCAAAGTGGTTTATTGTCTTTAAAACCTAAAATTTTTGTATGTAACGTTGATGAAGCAAGTGTTCAAAATGGAAATAAATATACACAAGCTTTTATTGATAAATTTGGTGAAAAAAATACCTTAATAGTTTCAGCTGATATTGAGAACCAAATAAATCAATTAGAAAATGAAGAAAAAGAAAATTATATGGAAATGATTGGTTTAAAAAGAACTGGCTTAAACATGCTAATTCAAAAGGGTTACAATATTTTAGAGCTAGATACTTATTTTACATCTGGACCTGAAGAAACTAGAGCCTGGACTATCCAAAAAAATTGCACTGCACCAAAAGCAGCTGGTGAAATTCATACTGATTTTGAAAAAGGCTTTATAAGAGCTGAAACAATTGCTTATGAAGACTTCATAGCTAACGATGGTTGGTTAAGTTCTAAAACAAATGGAAAAATGAGACTTGAAGGAAAAGATTATATTGTCAAAGATGGTGATATATTAAACTTCAGATTCAATACGTGACCAAATTTTCTTCATACTAAAGTAAACTAGAATAGTTAAAATAATTAAATATAAAATAGCCTTAAAGCCCATTTTATGTCTTGCTTCTAAATGTGGTTCTGCAGCCCACATTAAAAATGTCGTAACATCTTTTGCCATTTGTTCTTTTGATGCTGTAGTACCATCGCTATATTCTACTGCATCATCCATTAACGGTTGTGACATCTTAATTCTATTACCATACATATATTTATTATAGTAAACCCCATCATCAAGCGTTACACCACTGGGTGGATCTTCGTAACCTAAAAGTACTGAATAAATATAATCAACCCCACCACTTCGAGCTTTTGCTAGTACAGACATGTCTGGTGGATAAGCCCCTCCATTTGCTGCTTGTGCTGCTTTAACATTTTCAAACGGCATGACAAATTTATCTGATAATTTTGCTGGTCTGATAAACATTTCACCATCATTATTTGGTCCATCTGTAACTTCAAAACTTGCAGCTATAGCTTTTGCTTGCTCTTCAGTAAACTCTGGTCCACCTGGCTCAAATAAGTTTCTATAACTTACGTATTTCATTGAATGGCACGACGCACAAACCTCAGTATAAACTTGATATCCTCTTTGAAGCGAACCTCTGTCAAATTTACCAAAAAGACCTTTGAAGCTCCAATCTGTTTTTAAAAGATCTACTTTTTCCGCTGTATTAGCTTGGATTGCTCCAGTTAAAATAAAGACTATTAAATAAGTTATTTTAAAAATATTTTTCACTGAATTAATTTAAACTTTCTTTTTTTTTAACAGCTGATGCCATTGGCATCCCTCCAAGTACTGGCTCTGTAATGCTTAGAGGCAAAGGTATAGTTTTTTCTTTAAATCCTAATACCGGTAAGATTATTAAAAAATGAATAAAGTAGTAAGCTGTGGCAACCCTAGCAATCAATAAGTAAAGTCCTTCAGCTGGCATAGCACCCACGTAACCTAAAACTAATACATCCACTACCAGTATCCAATAAAATTGCTTGTAAAGAGGTCTAAATACTGCTGATCTAATTTTTGAAGTATCTAACCAAGGCAGTGCTGCTAAAATTAAAATTGCTGACAGCATCGCAACTACTCCCATCAATTTATCAGGAACTGACCTTAGGATTGCATAAAAAGGTAATAGATACCACTCAGGAACTATATGAGCTGGTGTAACCATCGGGTTTGCTTCTATATAATTGTCTGCATGCCCTAAAATATTTGGTGAATAGAAAACAAAAAATGCAAATACAATCATAAACATTAATAATGCAAAGCCATCCTTGATCACAATATATGGATGGAATGGTACTGTATCCTTAGAAGGCTTTTTAACATCTATTCCTACTGGATTATTATTTCCAGGAACGTGCAAAGCCCAAATATGAAGGACAACTAAGCCCAAGATTAAAAATGGTATTAAGTAATGTAACGTGAAAAACCTTGTTAAAGTTGGGTTATCTACAGAATAACCTCCCCACAACCAATTAACTATTCCTTCACCCACTAAAGGTATTGCACTAAAAAGATTTGTAATAACTGTTGCTCCCCAAAAACTCATCTGACCCCATGGTAAAACATAACCCATAAATGCTGCTGCCATCATTAAAAGGTAAATTATTATTCCAATAATCCAAATTATTTCTCTTGGAGATTTATATGATCCATAAAACAAAGATCTAAATATATGAATATAGACTGCTAAGAAAAACATTGAAGCACCGTTTGCGTGAATATATCTTATTAACCAACCATAGTTTACGTCTCTCATGATATGCTCAACACTTTCAAAAGCCATGTCAGCATGAGCAATGTAGTGCATTGCTAAAGTTAAACCTGTAACGATTTGTGTAATTAAACAAAAAGTTAAAATCCCACCAAATGTCCACCAATAATTTAAATTCTTAGGTGTTGGGTAATCAGTTAAATGACTAGCAAGTGATAAAAGTGGAAGCCTGTCATTAAACCATTTTCCAAATTTTGAACTGGGGACGTACTCGTGATCACTCATAATTATTTATTATCCAATTTTAATTGTGTTGCTATTGACAAATTCATATTTTGGAACTTCCATGTTTGTTGGAGCAGGACCTTTTCTAATTCTTCCAGAAATATCGTAGTGTGAACCATGACAGGGGCAAAACCATCCATTATAATCACCTTTGTCATTTAAAGGTACACAGCCTAAGTGAGTACAAACCCCCACCATAACTAACCATTCTGGATCCTTTACTCTATCCTCATCTTTTTGAGGATCTTTTAAATCTTCTAATTTTACAGCTCTTGCTTCAGCTATTTCTTCAGGAGTTCTTCTTTTGATAAAAACTGGTTTTCCTCTCCAAAGTACAGTGATTGTTTTTCCAGATTGAACTGAACTTACATCAACTTCTGTGCTAGCTAATGCTTTAACAGAGGCATCTGGGTTCATTTGATCAATTAGTGGCCAAACAACCGCTCCTACCCCAACAGCTCCTACAGCATACGAGGCAGTAAATAAAAATTCTCTTCTTTCAGGTTTTTTTTCAGACATCTTTTATTTTTTGTATATTGTTATCTAATATATGATTTCATATAAGAAAAAAGTTTTTTTTCCACTGAAACAATGACACATAAAACATGAATTTGAGACCTAAAATAGCCTTATATGAACCTGATATTCCTCAAAATACAGCAGCAATTATTAGAACATGTGCGTGTCTGGGTGCTGATTTAGAAATAATTGAGCCATGTGGTTTTTTATTCAGTGATAAAAGATTTAAAAGAGTTGTGATGGATTACATGGATGAAAAAATGATAAAATTTTATCAAAGTTCAGATGAGTTTTTTAAATCAAAAAAGAATGAGAGGGTAATATTGTTAACAACTAAATCATCAGACACTTATACTGCTTTCAAATTTGAGGGTAATGATACACTGCTATTTGGAAGAGAAAGCGCTGGTGTACCAGATCATGTTCATAATTCAATTAAGTATAGGTTAAAAATACCCATGATGGACAATAAAAGATCTTTAAATATAGCCTCTTCAGTTGCTATAATTCTCTCAGAAAATTTAAGACAAACTAACTTTAATAAATAATGGATAAAGAAATTAAAAAAAAACTTGCTTCTAATTGGTTTAAATTGTTGCAGAACACAATTTGTAACGACATTGAAAAACTAGAAGGTAAGAAATTAAAGTTTAAATCTAAAACTTGGAATAGAAGTGAAATTAAAGATGAAGGAGGTGGAGAGTTTAGAATTTTAAAAAATGGTAAGATTTTTGAAAAAGTTGGTGTAAATTTTTCAGAAGTGCAAGGAAAGTTTTCAAAAGAAATGAGCAAAAAAATCCCAGGTGCTTCTAAAGATCGAAATTTTTGGGCGTCAGGAATTTCTGTTGTAATGCATATGAAAAACCCTCATGTTCCAGCAATTCACTTTAACACAAGGTTTATCTATACAACGCATGGATGGTTTGGTGGTGGTATGGATGTAACTCCTTGCATTCAAGATCTTAAGGAAAAAAGCTTCCTTCATAGTGAATTAAAAAAAATGTGTGATCGACATGATAAAAAATTCTATAAAAAATATAAAAAGTGGTGTGATGAATATTTTTATTTACCACATAGAAAAGAAACAAGAGGAATTGGTGGTATTTTTTTTGATTACAAAAAAAATGATTGGGAGAAAGACTTTAAATTTGTAGCAGATCTTGGAGTTACTTTTCAAATGTTATTTAACTCTATAATACAATTGAAATACAAAAAGAAATGGACTGTAAAACAAAAGGAGATACAGTATATTAAAAGAGGTAGATATGCTGAGTTTAACTTACTATACGATAGAGGAACAAAATTTGGTTTACAAACAGGCGGCAATGTTGAGGGAATATTAATGTCTTTACCTCCAATAGCAAAATGGAATTAAAATGGAAAAAGAACCAATAACAACTGCCGGACTTGAAGTTTTAAAAGAAGAGCTAATTTTTTTAAAAGAGAAAAAACGTCCACAGATAGTAGCTGCAATATCTGAAGCAAGATCACATGGAGATTTGAAAGAGAATGCTGAATACCATGCTGCAAAAGAAGAACAATCACATAATGAAGGAAGAATAGTTCAGATTAATGATAATATCGCAAGAGCAAATGTAATTGACGTTACAAAAATGAGTAATAATGGAAAAGTCATCTTTGGCTCAACTGTAGATTTAGAAAATTTAGATACTGAAGAAAAAATTACCTATAAAATAGTTGGAAGAGATGAGGCTGACCTTCAAAAAAAACTAATATTTTTTCAATCACCAATAGGTAGAGGTTTAATTGGGAAAAACAAAAATGATTTAGTTGAAATTAAAACTCCCGCAGGTGTAAAAAACTTTGAAATTAAAGACGTAAAGTACGTTTAATTACTTACTATTTTTTGAACTTCTTTATCTGAAATTTTGAAATCATTACTAGTCCAGACCACTTCTATTGCTTTTAACTTCTGTCCCAGCTCTCTTCCCTCAGGAACTTGATATTTTTCCATCAAAGTACTAGCTTTAAATGGCATGACAGGCATTTCTTTTTTTTTAAAAATTTCAATTAATTTAATTAACTTATTGTCTACTTTTTTGGATTTAAAAATCTTAAAATAAAGAACATCTAATAATGCCTCTCTACCATTAAAATAAAAAACCTTATTCAAATTTTTTTCTGAAAAAGTTTGGCTAGTATTTTTTTCTAAATTAAACTTATTTAAAAATATAAGTCTTTTTTGATCTTTTTTGGATAAATTAAATTTATAAATAAAGTAATCTACATTATCAGTTCCATCAATAATCATTAAAGATAATAAGAAAATAAAGTCCACTTCAAGAAAGTTTTTTTTTGCAAAGCCATTCATTTTATTAAATAGAGAAATGTTTTTTATTTGTGGAAAAATAAGATTTATAATCTCTAAACAATCCTTATCCTTAGTTAGCTTTAGAAAACCATCTGATTTTAATAGTTTTTGAAATTCATCTATTAATCTTTCTGAGGAAATACTTGAAACACCACTTAGGTTTTTTTTAATTGCTTTAATGACTTTTGGGTCATGACTATGTTTGGAATAACTAAGAAAGAATCTAACATATCTTAACACTCTTAAATAATCTTCTTTAATTCTTGTTTCTACATTTCCAATGAAATTAATTTTTCCATTTTCTAAATCTTTCTTTCCATCAAATGGGTCAAATAAACTTCCTTCAATATCAGCATAAATAGAATTGATAGTAAAATCTCTTCTAGAAGCATCATCTTTCCAACTATCAGAAAACTCTACTTTTGCGTGTCGTCCATCTGTATCAACGTCTTTTCTTAATGATGTAATTTCAAACTTTATGTCATTAATTAACGCTGTAATTGTTCCATGTTCTATTCCACTCTCGTAATATTTTATGCCTTTTATAGTAAGAGCCTCACATACCTCTTTTGGATTTAAATTTACTGCTAAATCTATATCGTCATATCTTTCTTTATTGATAATCTTTCTTACACATCCACCAACATAACGGATTTCACTATTGCTAGTGTATGAATGAATTGCTTCAAATATTTTTGAAACCTCTGTTTCTTTTTTAATATTTTTGAAGCCTAAATTTATGTGATTAAGGTTTTGAGATCTAAAAAAAATTTTATCTAATAAGTTATTCATATATGGCTGGCCCACAAGGATTCGAACCTCGGATCTCTGTACCAAAAACAGATGTGATACCACTTCACCATGGGCCAATATTAGTTGCATATATCACAAAAAAAAAAAATTATATAGTTTTTGATTCAATACACCAGTGGCTATTAAATTTTCGTTTATATTGACTGCAGGCTTTTTTGCAGGCCTTTTTGGAATGAAAATAAGCCACTATTGAGGATCCTGATCCAGACATTCTAGCAAATAGAGCATTGGGTAAACCACTGAGGTAGGATTTAATTCTTTTAAGTTCTGGATATTTATTTAAGGCAACCTTTTCAAGATCATTGTCTAAATTTTTTAAATATTTTGCTTCAAATAGTTTCTGTTTAGGAGGGTTGAATTGTGGTTTGGAGAATGAATTAACTTTAGAATAAATATATTTTGTAGAACATCCAAAGTTAGGTTTCGTAACTAATATATGAAATTTAATTTTATTTTTATATTTTTTAATATCTCCATTAGATAAAAGAATAGCAAATGATGGCTTTATACCTAAGATAACATCTGATCCTATTTCATTACTTATTTTTCTTATCTCACTTTTTTTTAATTTAATTATTTTTTTTTCAATAAAAAAATTTAATAGACTGGCAGCATTCATGGACCCACCTCCCATTCCTGCTTTTTGGGGTATATTTTTTATAACTTTAATTTCAAATTTTTTATTATTTAAAAGTTTTTTATTATCTAAAATTTTTAGCAATTTTGAAATGGTATTAATTTTACTAATATTTTTAGAAAACTTTCCAAAAAAATTTATTTTATGCTGTTTTATTTTGCTTTCTCTTAGTGTGATTGAATCATGTAAATCAATAAAAGAAATTAAACTTTCAATATTATGAAGCTTTGATTTTTTTCCAGTAACGTTTAGAGCTAAATTTATCTTTGCATAAGACTTTATCTTAAAACTATTCATAATTTAGGAATTTTTTAATCCCTCTATTAATTTATTTTTAATAGTTTCTTTCATGGTATCTTCTGTTTCATCTAAATTTAAAACAGCTTGCCAAAAATATCTTGCTTGAATTTTTCTATCCAGCTGCCAAAGAATATCACCATAATGATCGTTAACTATTGGATCTTGAGGCATTAATTCAACTGCTCTTTTAAGAAAATTTTCTGCCTTCTCATATTCTTCAACCAAGTAATATGCCCAACCGATTGAATCAATAATATATGGATCGTTGCTTCTGGCTGCATAAGCTTTTTCAAGCATCTTAAGAGCTGTTTCAATTTTATGTTCTCTTTCCAGCCATGAATAAGCTAAATAATTTAAAACATAAGCATCATCTGGGTTGGCTTCTAGAGATTTTAATAAATCTTTATCTGCTTTTATATAATCTCCAGATCTTTCATAACTTCCTCCACGCCTATATAATATTTCAGCGTATAAGTCAGAATTAACGTCCATTTTTAAAAGTATTTGATCGTAAAAACTTATCGCTTCAATATATCTTTTTGCATTTTTATGCATATTTGCAATATCAAATAAAAATTTTTTATTTGGGTTTTTAATTTCTTTAAATTTTTCATTGATAAAATTTAGAGATGTTTCTTGATCAGACTTTTTTAAAATAATTTGAGACTCTTTTTTTAACTTAAACCAATAATAAAATTCATGCTTTTTATCAAATACTTTGAGAGTTTTTAATGTATTGGAATAATCATCATTCAAATAATAATTTTCAGCTAATAGAGACAAATTGAAAATAAATTTAGGATTTAAATAGTTTGCTATGTTTAAGTAAAAATTTGATTTCTCATAATCATTCTGAGATGAATAGAGATTTGCTATTAGAAAAAATAGCTCACTAACGATGTCATTCGAATTAGTGCATAAGAAAATATCTTGAAAATTACCTAAGTTTTTATCTTCTATCCATTTTTTACCTTGAGAAATTAATACTGATGAATTTAAATAATCAAAATTATTAGTAACTTTTTTTGCCTTATCATAATTATCATTCTCGATTAAATAACTGATCAAAAAAAATGTATACCTTGAATAATCAGCATCGTTTTGTGAATTAATTAATGTATTAAAATATCTCTCAGTATCTTTATCATTTAAATAACATCGTTGAAAAACTTCGTTAATAAATGAAAAATTTCCAAACGTATTTTTTTGCTTCATTAATTTTTTTTCTTCAAAAACTGATAAATATTGTTTGAAGGTTTCTGCAATGATTAGGGAAAGCCTATCATTGTTAATAAATTCATATGATCTATCGATATAAACTTTACTTTTTTTAAAGTTTTTTTTCTTTAAACTATCAACTGCCAGTAACAGATTAGCCTGAAAAAAGTCAGAGTTATTTTTTGTTGAGCTCTGTTTAACTTGATTAATTGCTTTCTTAACTTTGCCATCAAGCACTAAAGAAAATACATACCTCTCAAGATAGGCGTCATGCTGTTTTATTAATATTTTTGATGAATTAAAAAATTTTAAAGCTTCCGTATTATCTAGATTTTCATAAGCTACAATTCCTGAAAAATAATTAGACAAATACCTCGCATTAAAATCGTTTAAACTGGTATTTTTTGAGTATAATGGACTCTGATAAAGTAATAATATTAAAAATAATTTAAAAAACTTTACCAACATTTGGCCATTCTATGTCTAAAAAAGTAATAAATCAAAAAACGAATTTTGACTCTGAGTTTTTAAACTCTACTGGATCTGACTTTATTTTTGATGAAAACCCAATCAATAGACTAAAAAATACTAGTAATGATTTAAAAAAAGATCTGAATATTCAAAAAATAGATAAAGTTAAAGAGCTTGAGGATCTTAAAGAACAAATAAACTCAATTAGTGATTGTAACTTAAAGAATAATTCAAAAAAGATGGTTTTAGGAGATGGAAATATTAATAGCCCAATAATGATAATTGGTGAAGCCCCAGGTGTTGAAGAAGATAACTCCGGATTAACTTTTATGGGTGAGGTAGGAGATCTTTTAAAAAAAATGCTAATTGCAATAAATATTGAAAAACAAAATATTTATACAACATATGCTGTAAACTTTAGGCCCCCTGAAGATCGAAAGCCAAACTCTACAGAAATTAAAAGATATTCTCAATTTTTACAAAAACATATTTCAATAATAAATCCTAAAATAATAATTCTTATGGGTAGTACTGCTATGGAATCTTTAACAGGTTTAAATAGTAAAATTTCTATTGAGAGAGGAAAATGGAAGGAAGTAATTGTCAAGAATACAAGTTACAACGTTATCATAACTTTTAACCCCTCTTATCTTTTAAGAGCTCCTGAAAATAAAAAACATTCATGGGATGACTTAAAAAAGATTAAACAAAAAATCTTAGAACTAAAACTATCCATTTAATGAAAATCTTAGCAGGTGTTGATGAGGTTGGTAGAGGAAGCTTAATTGGACCCGTTTATGCCTGTCTCTTATACACATCTGACGCTGCCGACGAATAGAGAGGTGTAGA
>CALCPL010000015.1 GCA_937897125.1 uncultured Candidatus Pelagibacter sp.
GCTCGGAGATGTGTATAAGAGACAGATCTAATTCCAATTGGACTAATGTTCTTAACTTCCATGTTAACAGGATCTAAAATAAGAACAATGTGGATGACCCCATTTTATTTATTTTTTGGTGTATTGATTGTTTATATTTTTCAAGCTCAAATAAATCTTAAAAAGTTAAATGGATTCATATCAGTGTTTTTAATTTTATTTATTTTTTCACCTTTTGCTTATGCCTATATTTCAATTACAGAAACAGATAAAAGAACAGATTATTTGGGTAAAGAAATAGCAATTAAAACTGAATACTTATGGAAGCAAAATCATACATTGCCAATAAACGTTGTGCTGGGTGATGAATGGCATGCTGGAAATTTATCATACCACCTAAATTCTAGACCAGTTTGGGAAGGATTGATTACAAAAGATAAGCTTAGTTCATTGTCGAAATTTATTTGTATTGATAATATTTGTGTAGGAAATAGATGAGCAAAATAAAAATTTTAATCCCTATATATAATGATTGGAAGTCAGCTTTTAAACTTTTAGAAGATATAGACTTACAAGTTAATGATTTAAAGCATGAATTCTCAATTATAATTGTAAACGATTGCTCTACGGAAGAAAAACCTACCAATGATTTTAATTTCAATAACCTTAAGTCTATAAAAATAATCAATATGAAAACAAATAAGGGACATGCTAGATGTAATGCATCTGGCTTAAGATATATTGCTGAGCATGAAGATTACGATTATATAATTCCAATGGATGGAGATGGAGAAGATAGAGTGGAAGAAATAACTCTACTTATTAATAAGGTAAATGATTATCCTGATAAAGTTATTACAGCTAATAGAGTAAAAAGATCTGAAGGTTCTTTCTTTAAACTTTGTTACCTTTTACACAAATATTTAACTTTTGTTTTCACCGGACAGTCTATTAAGTTTGGCAATTTTATTTGCTTACCTAAACTTGCAGTTAATAAAATGATAAAAGATAAAGCAACATGGAGTAGTTTTTCAGGTGCTGTTGCTAAACTATTTAAAGATAGAAAATCTATCCCATCAATAAGAGGTAAAAGATTTTTTGGTCCATCGAAAATGAGTTTTATTAACTTATTAAAACACTCACTATCAATTATAGCTGTTTTTAAAATGACACTATTGATTAGATCTATATTTTTTTTAATTGCTTACTTACTTCTAGTTGCAGGTAATCTATCATTGATTACATTGTTACCTGTTATAGGAGTTGTTATTATGATGATTTCAGTAATTATACTTTCTCAGAGAGAAAATATTAAAGAATTTGAAAACTCTTTAGAAAATATTAGCAGTGTAGATCAACTTAAATAGCTTTTATTATTGGTAGCGAATGAAAGTCAGCTGTATCTATCTTTGAAGAGTGGTCTCTTCTCATATTCCATTTTTTATTTACTCCAGCACTAGCTAAACTTAATGTTGATCGTCCATACCTATAATTTGTGCTATCAATAGATCTCATTAAGCCTTTAATTTTCTCATCTTTTTCAGTGGAAAATAGATTTTTACTGCCACTTGAACTAACTAAACCAGTCAATGTTATTCCTGCTTTTTGATATCTGTATCCATTAATAAAGATTTCATTTAATGCAATCAAAGCAGTTTTAACTATTTCAATACTATTATTGGTAGCTATTGGAAAATCTATAGTTTTAGCATTTGAATAATACACACCTCTATTTTGAAAGGGGCTTGTTCTCACAGAAACGGTTATCGATTTTGCTATTAAAGATTCTGATCTAATTTTTTCTGAAGCATTTAAACAATAACTTGCAACTGCCTCTTCTAACTCTTGAAACTTTTCAACCCTTGTACCAAATGATCTTGACACTACACAACTTTTTCTTTTTGAAGTTTTAGTTTCTAGTGGGATACAAGGAATACCTCTAAGTTCTAATGCAGTTCTAGAACTTAAAACGTTAGAACTTTTTTTAATCCAAGTATTTGACATATTTTTTAATTGTTTAGCATTATAAATTCCATTTTGATGATAAAATTTTGTCATCTGTTTACCAACTCCCCACACATCGTTGATATCTATTTTTTCTAATAGTGGATCAATATTTTCAATTCCTATTAAGTTTGTGACACCAGATTGTTTTTTCTTTGCTATATGATTTGCAATTTTGCTTAGCGTTTTTGTTTTAGCAATACCAATGCTAGTTGGAATTCCTGTCCACTGTAAAACAATGCTTCTAATTTCTTTTCCCACATCTTCTACTTCATCATCTGGATAATTGGTTAAATCTAAAAAAGCTTCATCTACTGAATATATTTCTAATTCAGGGTTAAATCTTTTTAAAGTTCTCATCACTCTTCTAGATAAATCTCCATACAAAGAGTAATTTGAAGAAAATACATAAACTTTATTTTTAAGTATTATTTCTTTAGCTTTAAAGTAAGGCTCGCCCATTTTGATACCAAGAGACTTTGCTTCATTTGATCTTGCAATAATGCAGCCATCATTATTAGACAATACTACAACTGGCTTATTTCTAATTTTAGGATTGAACAATCTTTCACAGGAAACATAAAATGAATTACAATCTACTAATGCTATCTTCTTAGTACGTTGAATGAATGACATAAGTCACAACTCCCCAAATAAATACTTCCATTTCATCACCAATAATTATCTTATCTTCAATATTTTTTGAACCTGATGTTAAAAATTGACCATCTTTTGATTTAACAAAACTTTTAACAACTAATTCATCATGAACATTTGCAACCACTGTTGAAAAATTTTTAGGTTTTAAGCTTCTATCAATAACTAATAAGTCACCATCATAAATACCAACATCGGTCATTGATTTTCCTTGAACTCTAATAATAAAAGTAGCTGGAACATTTTTGATTAAGTGAACATTAAGATCTACATCCTCTTCGATATAATCTGTTGCAGGAGAGGGGAAGCCAGCTCCAGCTTTATGTAAATAAAAGGGAATAGTTAATTTCATGTTCTTGGTTTGTTCTAATTTATAGACTAGTTATACAGTACACGCAATAGGTTGTATTTTGAGTCTGTAACTGAATCAAAGGTGAATCAAAACGTGAACATTGAAACTACATTTTGTGCTCTTGTGGATAACTTCAACCAGAGATAGTTTAAGCCTCATATTAAAATGAAAAAATTTCTATCAATTGTGTTTCTTGGCTTAATTATAACTTCTAACAGTATGTCTTATGAAGAAGCAAATTATAAAGTAGTGAAAAAAAATAACATTTATGAAATCAGAAAATATTCTGATCGTTTAGTTATTGAAACATCAATATCAAATGAAGGCAGTAGTTTTAGAAAATTATTTAACTACATATCAGGCAACAATGATAAAAATGAAGAGATTAAGATGACAACACCAGTTACCCAAATGGAAAAAAAAGGAAATATGACTATGCAATTTTATTTACCTTCAAAGTTTAACAAAGAAAACACACCAGTTCCATCTAACTCAGATATAAAAATTTTAAACATTAAAGAAGGCTATTATGCAGTTATTAGATATTCAGGAAGGGCTTCTGAAAAAAATTTTACTAAACATAAAAGCATTTTAGAAAATGAATTAAAAAAAGATGACATATCGATTTTGAGTGCACCCATTAAAGCAACTTATGATGGGCCTTTCACACTACCTATGAACAGAAGAAATGAAGCAATGTTTGAAATTAATATAAAAAATAAAGGAGAAATATAAATGAAAAAACTAACATGTCACTGTGGAGAAGTAGAAGCAGAAATAAACGTGCCTGATAACTTGGAAAAAGTTTTAAAATGTAATTGTTCTATTTGTAAAAGAAAAGGAGCAATAATGTCTATGGTTAAGAACGAAGATTTTAAAATAATTAAAGGTGAAGATAAATTAAAACTTTATCAATTTCATTCAAAAATTGCAAAACACTATTTTTGTTCTAACTGTGGAATTTACACACATCATAATCCAAGAGCCAATCCAGCTATGACAGGATTTAATCTTGGATGTGTAGATGAAATAAATACTTTTGAATTAGAAAATGTTGCAGTCAATGACGGTCAAAATCATCCTCTAGATAAAAAGTAATTTTTTTATGCAAGCAGTTAATGATTGTTTTCAAAAAGTAAAAAAAGATTGTTTTAAATTTATTTCTTCTCAAGAAACTAAGAAAGATAAATTTAAAAATAAAGATAAGATGATTAAATCTTTTTTAATTCCTGTTAGTTTCTGGATAGTAAAAAGAATTAATAAAAAAAAACCATTAATAATTGGTTTGGCTGGAGGACAAGGGTCAGGCAAAACAACTATCTCATCAATTTTAACTTTAATTTTAAAAAAATATTTTAAGTTAAATGTTTTTAAAGTTTCTATCGATGATTTTTATAAAACAAGAAAAGATAGAAAGTCATTATCTAAAAATAAACACCCTTTATTCTGTCTCTTATACACATCTGACGCTGCCGACGAATAGAGAGGTGTAGA
>CALCPL010000016.1 GCA_937897125.1 uncultured Candidatus Pelagibacter sp.
CGGCAGCGTCAGATGTGTATAAGAGACAGGGGTAGGGTTTTGTCAAAAAAGACGATTTTGGATCAAATCATCTTCTATAAAAAAAAAAATAGATATTAACAATATCAATGAACATTTACTAAGTAAGCCCGAAAAGGATTGGGATAAATTTGAGGCAATCATTTGTGAACCAATAAATGTTAAGGGTCCTAAAAAAATGAAAATTTTAAAGCGTGGCTGGAGGTCAGTTATTAAAAATCCATTAATCTTATTTAATGATGCACGCCATAATTTAAAACTACATTTTGATATGCACCATGGTTTTGGAAATCTAGACTTAGCTATAGATTTATTAGATGAAGAAGATAAAAATGATTTTAATTCATATGTAAATATAAATACTAAATTCAATCCTCATATAATGTTTATAACCAAACCAGAAATTGCTAACAAATGGTTCAATAAACTATTCCCTTGGTTAGAGCGTTGTGAAAAAAAAATTGGATTTAAAAATCTTTCAGGCTACGACACTAAAAGACAGTATGCTTATCTTGCAGAGAGATACTTATCTTTTTGGTTTAAAAAATATACAGTTTATAAAGAACATCCATGGGTATTTATTCAAAATTAAGGAGAGATGGCTGAGCGGTTTAAAGCGCACGCTTGGAAAGTGTGTGTACTGTTAAAGGTACCCAGGGTTCGAATCCCTGTCTCTCCGCCAAAAATTAAAAACCATTTAAATAAAGGACTTATCCATTCATTTTTTGTGAATTAGTCTAATTAATTTTCCTCTTTTTTTTATAAAAATGTTATAGTTATTTAATTTTCCATTACAAAAATATGAAAAACAACTCAACATATCAAGCAGACTCCATCAAAGTTTTAAAAGGTCTTGAAGCTGTTAGAAAAAGACCTGGAATGTATATTGGTGATACTGATGATGGAACAGGTTTGCATCATATGGTCTATGAGGTTGTTGATAACTCAATAGATGAAGCTTTAGCAGGACACTGTAAAAATATAGATGTTAAAATAAACTCTGATGGAACCATTACAGTTAGAGATGATGGTAGAGGAATACCCGTTGATATGCATAAGGGTGAAAAAATGTCTGCTGCAGAAGTTATTATGACTCAGCTTCATGCTGGAGGAAAATTTGATCACGACTCATACAAAGTATCGGGTGGATTACATGGTGTTGGAGTTTCAGTTGTAAATGCATTATCAGAAAAATTAAAGTTAGAAATAGATAGAGATGGAAATAGATATTTTATAGAATTTAAAGATGGAGCCTCAAAAGCACCTCTTAAAGTTATAGGAAAATCAAAAGAAACTGGAACACAAATAACATTTTTACCATCAAAAGAAATATTCTCTTCAATAAAATTTACTCCAAATATAATTATTAAAAGAATGCGTGAACTTGCATTTTTGAACAAGGGAATAAAGATAACAGTTAATGATTTAAATCAAAAAAAAGAAAAAATAATTGTATTTAAGTTTGATGGAGGAGTTTTAGAATTTGTTGATTTTTTAGATGAAAAAAGAGAAAAACTTGTAAATAAAACAGGCAATGATTTATTTAAGAAGCCAATTTATATTGAAGGAAAAAAAGACAATATTGAAATTGAATGTTCTTTAAAGTGGAATGCAAGCTACGGAGAAGATATCTATCCATATACAAATAATATTTATCAAAAAGATGGTGGTACTCATTTACTAGGATTTAGAAGTGCACTTACTAGAGTAATTAATAAATATGCTACAGAACATAATTTATTAAAAAAAAACAAATTAACTATTTCAGGAGATGATATTAAAGAAGGTCTTACATGTGTAATTTCAGCAAAGATACCTGATCCTAAATTTTCTTCTCAAACAAAAGATAAGCTTGTTTCATCAGAAGTTAGAATGATTGTGGAAAGCATTGTTAGTGAAAAACTTTCAATATGGTTTGATCAAAACCCAACTTTATCAAAGATTATTTTAGCTAAAGTAATGCAGGCAGCTCTAGCAAGAGATGTTGCTAGAAAAGCTAGAGAAAATGTTAGACGTAAAGGTGCCTTAGAATTAAGTGGATTGCCTGGAAAATTAGCAGATTGTCAAATAGGCAAACAAGAAGGAACAGAATTATTTATCGTTGAGGGAGATTCTGCGGGTGGCTCTGCTAAACAGGGAAGAAATAGGTCAAATCAAGCTGTTTTACCACTTAGAGGTAAAATTCTTAATACTTATGTGGAAGAGATCGTTCTTAAAAAAAATAGCAATAGAGATGGTAA
>CALCPL010000017.1 GCA_937897125.1 uncultured Candidatus Pelagibacter sp.
AGATTGCCTCTTGTCTCGTGGGCTCGGAGATGTGTATAAGAGACAGATTATAGGGTGTGCAGCTATTATTTTAACTGGCCTATCCTACCCTCAAAATAATAATTATTTAAATACTGGGTTAAATTTACTAAAGAAATTAGTAAAATATTCATTGGATAATGATGGCTTTCCAAAATCAAGAAATATTAGGCAGTTAAATTTTTATTTAAAATATTTTATATTAATTAGAGAGTGGTTCAAAGAATCTCAAAATGAAATACCTGATTTTATAAATGAAAATATATATTATTTAGGTCAGGCTTACGCTTTTATTTGGCAAAACAATAAAGTAGATTTTCTCTTTAATGGTAACCATAAAACAAATAATCATAATTTTGACCTTTATTTAAAAAGACTTGGCTATAACTTTAAAAATCAAAATAATGAGCTAGGTGGTTATGCAATTCTTAACAGTAAAAAAAATTCTCTGGTAATGGATATTGGATCAAGTCCAAATGCAAAACTATCTTCAAATTATCAAGCTGGGGCTTTGTCTTTTGAGATCATATCAAGTGGTAAAAAATTAATTAGTAATTGTGGTTATTTTCAAAAGGTTAATCACCAATTAAATGAAGTATCTAAATCGAGTGCAGTCCACAGCACACTAGTTGTAGATGATAAATCTTCTTGTAGTTTTAATAAACTCAGAGACAAAAAATCTAGAATTAACCAAGGGTTAAGAATATTAAAAAAAAAAATAGTATTTGAAAAAAATTATTGGAAAATTAATGCTTCTCATGATGGTTATTTAAAACTACATGGAATTGTTCATGCCCGAGAAATAGAATTCTACCCTGAGCAATTGAAATTTATTGGACACGATAAAATTATTTCTAATAAGGGTATTAAGAATTTAAAATTTGAAATTAGATTTCACTTAGAACCAAACGTTAAAGTAATGAAAACAAAAGATGGAAAGTCAATATTTATAGATCTTGATGGAGAGGGCTGGAAGTTTAGCTCAGACAACTCAATAATGAATATTGATAAAGGGTTATATTTTGGTGAAAAAAATTCTTTCACAGATAATCAAAATATATTTATTTCAGGAATGACTAATGAAGAAAATCAAACTATAAGATGGGAAATCACAAAATTATAATGAAAAAAATAAAAAAAGCTCTTATTTCAGTTTCTGATAAAAAAAATCTAGGCAGTCTTTTAAAGGTTTTAACTAAATACAAGATCGAGTTAATTAGCTCTGGGGGCACCTATAAAGAAATAAAGAAACTTAAATTTAAATGCCAAGAAGTATCTGAATATACAGGTTCACCAGAAATTCTTGGTGGAAGAGTTAAAACCCTGCACCCAAAAATTCACGCAGGTATATTAAGTAAAAGAAATGATAAATCTCATGCTAAGGAATTAAAGGCTAATCAATATGATGAAATTGACCTAGTTATTGTTAACTTTTACCCGTTTGAAAAAACTTTAGAGCAAACAACCAATCATTCAAAAATAATAGAGAATATTGATGTTGGGGGTCCCACTATGGTTAGGGCAGCAGCAAAAAATTATAACGACGTTACGGTTATTACATCTTCAAATCAATATGAGACTCTAATTAATGAATTAGTAAATAACAAAGGATCAACATCTATTGAGTTTAGAGAAAAAATGTCTTCAGAAGCCTTCTCTGAGACGGCCTATTATGATGCTGTAATTTCTAACTATTTTAATAAAATTAAAAAAACCAATTTCCCAAAAAAAAAAATTATTTATGGAAACTTAATTGAAAAATTAAGATATGGAGAAAATCCACATCAAGAAGCTGCAATTTATTCTAAAACTCAAAATCTTAATATTGAACAAATTCATGGTAAGCAGTTAAGCTATAATAATTATAATGATATTTTTTCTGCATTAACAATATCTAAATCTTTACCTAAAAACTCTGGAACGGTTATTGTAAAGCACGCCAATCCTTGTGGTGTTTCAATCAATAAAGATGGTTTAAAAAGTTATAAATTAGCTCTTGCTTCTGATCCAGTTAGTGCTTTTGGTGGAATAGTTTCATGTAATTTCAAAATAAATAAAGCTCTAGCATTAGAACTTAATAAAATTTTCTTAGAGGTTGTTATTGCCAATGGTTTTGAAACTGATGCTTTAAAAATTTTGAAAAAGAAAAAAAATATAAGAATTATTGATGCATCAGAATTTATGATGAAAGATTTAATTAAATTTAGCTCTGTAAATGACTCTATCTTAACACAATCTGAGGATTTAAAAGTATTTGAACCTAAAGATTTCAAAGTAGTTTCAAAACTAAGGCCAAATAAATCTCAGTTAAAAAATTTAATTTTTGCATTTAATGTTTGTAGATATGTAAAATCAAATGCAATTGTACTCACCAGTCAAGAAGCAACTGTTGGTATTGGTTCTGGACAGCCCAGTAGACTTGATAGTTGTCAAATTGCTATTGATAAAATGAATAAATTTCAAAACTCAAAAGAAGATGTTGTGGCAGCCTCTGATGCATTTTTTCCATTTGTTGATGGTATTGAAAAATTAGTACAATCAGGAGTTTCAGCTGTAATACAGCCTTCTGGATCAATTAGAGATAAAGAGATAATAAAATTTGCAAACCAAACTGGTACTATTTTAGTTTTTTCTAAAACAAGACATTTTAGACATTAAAAATTTGATCAATTTTAGCTGCTAAAATAAAATCATTTTCTGACAGTCCTTCTATAGCGTGTGTAGTAATTACAATTTTAGCATACCCCCAACCAAATGAAATATCTGGATGATGATTTTCATTTTCTGATATTTCACCAACTTTATTTATAAAATTTTGACTATTAATAAAATTCTTAAAAATAAAATTTTTCTCTAAAAAATATATTTCTTTTGTATTTTTTTTAACATCCCAACCATCAACTTTTTTTTGATATTTGTGAATTTCACTGATATCGAAAGGTAAAATTCCACCCTCACATGGTACACATTTTTTATTAAGTAAATCACTCATTGATTAGTATGTTTTAAAATTTTGGAGCGGGTCAAGGGAATCGAACCCTCTACCTAATCGTTGGCAACGATTCGCTCTACCAATGAGCTAGACCCGCTTATAAAAGACACTATAAATAGATGGTTTTTTTAGTTCAATCAATAATAAAGTGTTTCATTAGTATATAGATTTTCAAAAATTTGCTAAAAGAAAGAATGAAAAAACAAGATTTACCAAAAACTATACCTGTCTTTCCATTGAGTAACTTTATTATATTTCCTTATACAACAGTTCCATTAAATATATTTGAACCAAGATATGTTGAAATGATTAATGATAGTATGAAAACAAACAAGATCATTGGTTTGATTCAACCAAAAAATAATGATGATGGTTCTATCCCTGGGCTTCATAAGATTGGCTGTTTAGGTAAAATAACTAATTTTAAAGATACATCAGATGGTAGATATATGATTGATCTAAATGGAATAACGCGGTTTGAAATAACTAAAGAAATTAAAAGTACAAAACCTTACCGTATTTGTGAAACCAATTATGATAATTTTGAACTTGATTTAACTCTTGAAAAAAAGAAATTAAAATTTTCTGATCTTGAATCAATCTTCAAGGATTTAAAATTATTATTTGAAAAAAAAGGCTATATCATAAATTGGAAATCTTTAGAAAAACAAGATTTGAATGAAACAATAAATGCCCTAGCAATGGCTTCTCCTTTTTCGCTAGAAGAAAAACAAATTTTATTAGAAAGTAAAAATTTAGAAGCACGAAAAGATAAAATTTCAGAAATATTAAGCACTTATAGTTTTGATGATTTTCATAATACAACTATTCAGTAAGCTTAAAAATTTATCCCTGTGTCAGCTAGTTTAATAAAATAATTATTTAAATTCTTATTTTTTCCAATACTTTTAAGAATTTTGCTAAAGCTTTTATTTTGAACTTTTTTATCTAAGTTAAAGGACTCATAAATCAAGTCTATGGCTTTAGAAAAAACAAAATTTTTATCTTTCGTTTTTTTTTCGAACTCCTCTAGTATGCATGTATCTAATTGCATACCCAATTCAATTTTGTCTTCAATAATTTTAGTTAGAATTTTAAGATCCCGTATTGTCATGTTAAATCCTTGACCTGCTAATGGATGCACTCTGTGAAGCATATCTCCAAAAGCTAAAATATTTTTATGATAATAGTTTCTTAAATTTGAAGAACTCAATTCAAAACTATTTAATTTATCAATTTTATTAATTTTATATTTAGGGTTATTTTTATTAATTAAATCTATTACATCGCTATTATCAAATTTTTTATTCTTAATATCTATTGAGTATACTACAGATGTTTCAGTGTTAGAGATTGGTAAAAATGCAATTGGACCTTGCTTTGTAAAAATTTGAGTTGCTATATTATTCTCTATTTTTTTATGTTTTAAAATAGTGGTATAAGCAAGATTGTAATAATTTTTACTAATTTTTTTTGTAAAATACTTTTTTGCTAAAAAATTATTTGCATCACAATTAATTATTAAATCATATTCTTTTTTATTTAAAGTTTCTTCATTAATATTATTTTTTAATATTATTTTTTTAAAAAATTTACTTTTAATAAGGTTGCTCTTTAAAGATTTTAGAAGTTCATCATTTTTTATTATATAAAATAGATCTTTTTTATCATTCTCAAATTTTAATAAGTTTTCTGTATCAATTTTATCCTGTCTCTTATACACATCTCCGAGCCCACGAGA
>CALCPL010000018.1 GCA_937897125.1 uncultured Candidatus Pelagibacter sp.
TCTACACCTCTCTATTCGTCGGCAGCGTCAGATGTGTATAAGAGACAGGGATATCAATTGAGCATTAAAAATTAATTTTATAGGAGTTTTAAATGAGCGAAGTTAAGTCAGACATTCAAATAGCTAGAGAAGCTAAAATGCAACCTATAAATGATATTTTAGCCAAGATAAATGTACCAGATGAAAGCTCAGCTTTTAGTCCAATGGGCAGACACATTGCAAAGATTAATTTAGAATATTTAGATACTTTAAAAGATAAACCAAATGGAAAACTTATATTAGTTACAGCGATCACTCCCACTCCTGCTGGTGAGGGAAAAACCACAACTTCAGTTGGTTTAAATGATGGTCTAAATAAAATTGGAAAAAAATCTATAGTTTGTTTAAGAGAACCAAGCCTTGGTCCCTCTTTTGGAATGAAAGGTGGAGCAGCAGGTGGTGGTTATGCTCAAGTAGTTCCAATGGAACAAATTAATTTACATTTTACTGGAGATTTTCATGCAATAACATCAGCTCATAATTTGTTATCAGCTTTAATTGATAATCATATCTATTGGGGAAATAAATTAGACATCGATGTTAGAAGAATTGCCTGGAAAAGAGTAATGGATATGAACGATCGTTCTTTAAGATCTATAAATATAAACTTAGGTGGAGTTGCAAATGGTTTTCCAAGAGAAGATGGTTTTGATATAACTGTTGCATCTGAAATCATGGCAATCTTTTGCTTATCAAATGATTTAGAAGATTTAGAAAAAAGAATTGGAAATATTACAATTGCATATACTAGAGATAAAAAACCTGTTTATGCTAAAGATTTAAAAGCACAAGGTCCGATGACTGTATTATTAAAGGATGCAATTAGACCTAATGTTACTCAAACTTTAGAAAACAATCCTGCAATTATTCATGGTGGTCCTTTTGCTAATATTGCACATGGTTGTAATTCTGTAATTGCTACAAAGACTGGACTAAAACTTGCTGACTATGTTGTTACAGAAGCAGGATTTGGTGCAGACCTTGGTGCAGAAAAATTTCTTGATATTAAATGCAGAAAGTCAGATTTAAAACCTAGCTGTGTTGTAATTGTTGCAACTATTAGAGCTTTAAAAATGCATGGTGGTGTAGCAAAAGATGACCTTAAAACAGAAAATGTGGAAGCCTTAAAAAAAGGTTTAGTTAATCTTCAAAGACACGTGGAAAATGTTAAAAAATTTGGTTTACCAGTTGCAGTAGCTGTTAATCATTTTATTAAAGATACAGATAACGAAGTAAAAGCTTTGATAGAATTTTGTGACACTATTGGTGTTAAAGCAAGTCTCTGTACTCATTGGGCAAATGGTGGTGAAGGTACAAAAGAACTTGCAAGTCATGTTGCTGAATTATGTGAGAAAAATGAAGATAAATTCAAATTCTTATATGAAAGCAAAACTCCTCTATTTAAAAAGATAGAAACAATTGCAAAAGAAATTTATAGAGCAGATGAAGTTATTGCAGATACTAAAATTAGAGATCAATTAAAAAGCTTTGAAGATGCTGGTTATGGAGATTTCCCAATTTGTATTGCAAAAACTCAATACAGCTTTTCAACAGACCCAAGCTTAAAAGGTGCACCAACAGGACACTCTTTGCCAATTAGGGAGATTAAACTTTCTTCTGGAGCAGAGTTTATTGTTGTTATATGTGGGGCTGTTATGACGATGCCTGGACTACCAAGAGTTCCAGCAGCAGACTCGATTAAGCTAAATAAAGATGGTGAAATTGAAGGTCTATTTTAAAATTAGTTACGTAGATAATTAAGCCAGTTTCTAACTTCACATGTTCTATTGCTAAAATCTAATAGTTCGTTTTGAGATTTTATGTATGAGATATGGCTTTCATACTCTTCTTCATTTAAAAAATTTTTATTTACAAATAGTCGTTCTTTACGACCATCAATAAGTTTAAGCATCTGAAAGTACTCATAATCAGGGTGATACTGTAAGCCAATAATTTCAGAGTTTCCTGCATTAAAACTAACACCCATTACGTTATTAACTTTATCACTTGATAAAAGAATAGCATTTTTTGGTAATTCACTTACTTCATCAAAATTAAATGCTGGTGATGTAAAAATGTTTTTTTTATCTTTGTAAATAAAATGCTTCTCACCTTCATTGTTAATAATTACATCTGAAGCAATTCCAATATGAGCACCATTTTTTCCAGGGTTTACTTTGCCTCCAGCTGCTGCTGTGCAGACTTGTAACCCCCAACAAATAGCTAAAATCCTCTTTTTTTGAGTAAAACAATTAGATGCAAAATTGATGTGTTTCTTAATTACATCTGTCATATCATTTATTCTCATTGCACCACCGGTAAACACAATACCATTATATTTACTCATATCTTTTAGAGCGTTCTTTGTCTCATTATCATGACCAGGATTTATAATTTCTGTATTTGTTGATGGTTCTATTTTTAAAATTAAATTTTTTAAATTATCTGCTGCAGAGGCACCAGCTGCTTTAATAAAGAACTCACTATCTTCTCTAATATTTCCTTCAACAATTAAAATATTCAAATTACTCATTTAAACAATTCACCAGTCATACTGTGCTGGTACATTATCCTCATATCATCTTCTGTTAATTTTTTAGGATTTCCACCAGTAGATGGATCTGCTAAAGCCATTTTTGATAATCTATCAAGATCAAAATCTTTTTCATCAATCACCTCTGATAGTTTATGAGGCATATCAAGTTTTTTTCTTAAATATAAAACCCAGTTAACAAAACCATCAAAAGATCTATCTTTAAGCTGTCTCTTATACACATCTGACGCTGCCGACGAATAGAGAGGTGTAGA
>CALCPL010000019.1 GCA_937897125.1 uncultured Candidatus Pelagibacter sp.
TTATTATGAAATATATTATACTCGGAGCTGCAGTAGCATGGGCTATGTACATCGGTGATAAATATTTTTTTTAATGAATAAAAATTTATGGCTACTAATTTTAAGTCAGATTTTTGCTTTTACAGCAGCACCAGTGACAGTTTTTTTAAGTGGAATAATTGGTTCCCAGTTTAGTCCAGTAAAATCTTTAGCAACTCTACCGATGGCTTTATCAATTGTGGGTATAGCAATTTTTGCAATCTTTGCAGCAAAGGTTATGAGTATAATTGGTCGAAGAGCAGGCTTTATATTTGCATCAATCATTAGTTCATTGTCATCATTACTTGCTGCTTATTCAATAATTATTGAAAGTTTTATATTATTTAATCTTGCTTGTTTTTTACTTGGGGCTGGAGTTGCGTTTAGTCATCAATATCGTTTTGCAGCCGTTGAAACAGTAAAAAAGGATATGGCACCAAAAGCTATTTCAATAATATTATTAGCAGGAATAGGTTCGGCTTTTATAGGACCAAACGTTGCTAATGTAACAAAAGATATTATTGCTGAACATCTATATGCAGGTTCTTACATTGCACTTGCAGTTTTAACACTGACCTCAATAATTTTCTTATTATTTTATAAAGATGGACATAAACCAAATCGTATTAATAAAAAAACTTCACGTAGCTATCTAGAGTTAATTTCTCAACCAAGATTTCTACAGGCTTTAGTAGCATCTGCGTTTGCATATGCGGTAATGTCATTTTTAATGACAGCTACACCAATAAGCATGCATGTAATGGAAAAAATAAGCTTAACCAAAACAGGGCTGGTAATTCAACTGCATATTGCAGCTATGTTTTTACCTTCACTAGTTACGGGTAATTTGATTAGAAAATTTGGACATAGTAAAATCATGTATGCTGGCGTCTTCTTATTTTTAATAACAGTTTTAACTAGTTTCTTTGAGCAAAATTTTACTAATTATTTAATTGCATTAATATTTTTAGGATTTGGTTGGAACTTTTTATTTATATCTGGAACAAGTCTATTAGTTTTATCTTATAGGGAAAATGAAAAATTTAAGGCACAAGGATTTAATGATCTAATAGTTTATTCAATTCAAGCAACTGCAAGTTTATCTGCAGGAATTTTCTTAACCTTAACAAGTTGGAAAACAATGAATTTAGTTTGCATAATATTTTTAACAATAATTGTTTTGTCAACATTGAGGGCAGATTTTAAAGAAAGAAAGTAAGATGGATTTACTAGCTTATTTTCAACTCAGCTTAGTCGAAATTTATTTTGTAATATTTACCGTATTTATTGCATCTATTATAAGAGGATTTAATGGCTTTGGCTTTTCAGCAACATGCATCTCAGGTTTTTCTTTTATTCTGCCTGCAATAGAAATAGTTCCAATTATCCTGATACTTGAGGTCATTATTAGTATTTTTATGGTTCCATATATATGGAATAAAATAGATTGGAATTTTGTTTTAAAGTTATTAATAGGAATAGGCATTGGTTCACCTATTGGTCTTTATTTATTAAAGTATTTATCTCCAAACACAACACATCTATCTGTTTGTGTACTAATCATATTTTTTTCATTTTTATTAATGAGAGGCTACACAAATCAAAAGATTAATAACAATTATGGAAAATTCTTTACAGGAATAATTTCTGGAACATTAAATGGATTAACTACTTTAGGAGGAATGCCTGTTGCACTATTCTTATTGGTTACAAGCATTCAACCTGCGATAATCAGAGGTTCATTAGCAGCATTATTTTTCTTAACAGATATTTATGCTTTTACTCTTAGTTTTTTTGCTGGAATTGTAGATGTCACAACTATTTATAGAACCGTTCCACTGATTATTATTTTACCAATAGGTGTTTATTTTGGTGATAAATTTTTTGTTAAAAGTAAAGAGGAGACTTATAGAAAAGTTGTTTTTTACTTTCTTATATTCATCTCGATATTTGGGTTTTTTAGGATTATCAGCAATTTTTAGATAAAAAAAACCCCCAGCAATTTTCACTGCTGAGGGTTTTAAAACTAAAATTTTAATTATCTTTGTTTTTTATTTTTAAATTTTCCACCTTTGATTTCTTTCTCTAAGAAAGAACCTTCAGCTTCACCAACGCTAGTAAAAGAAACTCCAGTTGCACCTTCGTAGTCAACTTTTTTACCTTTAGCTAATAAATCTAAACCTTTTTTAAGTTCACCTGGATAAATTTTAGTTCCAGGACCGTTAGCAACATCCATTACATTCTTAGCAA
>CALCPL010000020.1 GCA_937897125.1 uncultured Candidatus Pelagibacter sp.
GGAAAAATACTCACCCTCTCAAATTTCAGCTTTTATTCTTCAAAAAATGAAAGAAACAGCTGAAAAATATTTAGGTCAAGAAGTAACGAAAGCTGTAATTACAGTTCCAGCATATTTTAATGATGCTCAAAGACAAGCAACCAAAGATGCTGGTAAAATTGCTGGCCTTGAAGTTTTAAGAATTATTAACGAACCAACAGCCGCTTCCCTTGCTTACGGTTTAGATAAAAAGCAAAATAAAAAAATAGCTGTTTATGACTTAGGTGGTGGAACTTTTGATGTCTCTATCCTCGAGTTAGGTGATGGTGTATTTGAAGTTAAATCTACAAATGGTGATACATTTTTAGGTGGTGAAGACTTTGATAATACAATCGTTGATTATTTGATTGGTGAATTTAAAAAAGATTCTGGAATTGACTTAAGATCAGATAAATTAGCTCTTCAAAGATTAAAGGAAGCTGCTGAAAAAGCAAAAATTGAATTATCTTCTGCAGAACAAACAGATGTTAATTTACCCTTTATCACAGCTGATAAAACTGGTCCAAAACATATTAATCTAAAAATGACTAGAGCTAAATTAGAAGCTTTGGTTGAAGATTTAATCTCAAGAACATTACCACCATGTAAAACTGCTCTTAAAGATGCAGGCCTTACTGCAAATGAAATTGACGAAATTGTAATGGTTGGTGGGATGACAAGAATGCCCAAAGTTCTTGCTGAAGTTAAAAACTTTTTTGGTAAAGAGCCAAATAAAAGTGTAAACCCTGATGAAGTTGTTGCAATGGGTGCTGCAATCCAAGCTGGTGTTCTTCAAGGAGACGTTAAAGATGTGCTTCTTTTAGATGTAACACCTTTATCACTTGGAATTGAAACATTGGGTGGAGTATCAACAAAATTAATTGAAAAAAACACAACAATACCAACGAAAAAAAGCCAAGTATTTTCTACAGCTGATGATAATCAGCCTGCTGTATCAATAAGAGTACTTCAGGGTGAAAGGGAAATGGCTTCTGACAATAAAATGTTAGGAAATTTTGAACTAGTTGGAATTGCTCCTGCTCCAAGAGGAGTTCCTCAAATAGAAGTAACTTTTGATATTGATGCAAATGGAATTGTAAGTGTTTCTGCTAAAGATAAAGGAACTGGAAAAGAACAAAAAATTCAAATCCAGGCTTCAGGTGGCTTAAGTGATGAAGAAATTGAAAAAATGGTAAAAGATGCTGAAGCAAATAAAGAAGAGGACAAAAAGAAAAGAGAATCTGTTGATGTTAGAAATCAAGCAGACACTCTTTTACACTCTACTGAAAAAAATCTAAAAGAGCATGGTGCCAAAGTTTCTGATGCTGATAAAAAAGCAATTGAAGATGCCTTAACTGACTTAAAAGAAGCTATTAAAGGAACTGATACTGAAGAAATTAAAAAGAAAACTGAAACTTTAGTTCAAGCTTCTATGAAACTAGGTGAAGCAATTTACAAATCTCAAGAAAAAAAAGAAAGCTCACCTAAGGATGGTGATAATAATGACGAAACAAAAAAAGACGATAATGTAGTTGATGCGGATTTTGAAGAAGTAAAAGAAGAAGAAACAAAAGAAGATAAAAAAGAAGAAGATAAAGAAAAAAGCGCTTAAGACTTAAAACAACTATCATCTTAAAGTAACTTATGGCTAAAAGAGATTTTTATGACGTCTTAGGTGTTAGCAAGAATGCAAGCCCTGAAGAATTAAAATCTGCTTACCGTAAATTAGCTGTAAAATATCACCCAGACAAAAACCCAGACGACAAAGCTTCTGAAGATAAATTTAAAGAAGCTGGTGAAGCTTACGGCATCCTTTCAGATAAAGAAAAAAAACAAAATTATGATAACTTTGGCCATGCTGCTTTTGAAGGTGGAGGCGGTGGAAGACAAGGTGGTGGTTTTGGTGGAGCTGATTTTTCAGATATATTTGAAGATTTTTTTGGAGATTTTGGTGGTGGACAATCAAGGGGAAGAAGAAAAACTAACAATAGAGGCTCTGATCTACGATATGATTTATCTATTACTCTTGAAGAAGCCTATGAAGGCAAAAAACAGGATATAAAATTCTCAACAACAGAAAAGTGTAACACTTGTAAAGGTAATGGCTCTAAGCC
>CALCPL010000021.1 GCA_937897125.1 uncultured Candidatus Pelagibacter sp.
CTACACCTCTCTATTCGTCGGCAGCGTCAGATGTGTATAAGAGACAGCTGTAATTATTCCTGTGGTGATTTTCTTATTATTTTGAACAATTAAAGTACCAAGTTTTTTGTTTGAAATAATTTGTAAAGCTTTTTTCATATTTAAGTTTTCATTTACGAATGGAATTTTGCTTCCTGTAATCATTAATTCTTCAACAGTTCTAAGTTGTGCACCAAGATTTCCAGAGGGATGAAACTTTTTAAAATCTTTTTTATTAATATTTTTTTTATTCAAAACTGCAACTGCCAACGCATCACCTATGCTCAATTGATTAATTGTACTTGAAGTTGGAACGATACCAAGACCTGCCTCAGTTACCTCTGGAATAAGGAGTTTGATATCAGAAGCTTTGTACAATATGGAATTTTTTTTTGACACTATTCCTATTAGAGTGATTTTATTTCGATTTGCATATTTTATAATATTTTTTAGCTCTTCCGTGGAACCAGAATAACTTATCAAAATTAAAATATCTTTTTTTGAAATGCTACCAAGATCACCATGAGAACAGTCGTTTGCAGATAGTGAAAATGAAGGTGTTCCAACTGAAGAGAGTGTTGCTGAAATTTTGGCTGCTATTAATCCACTTTTACCAACTCCACATAATATTACTTTAGATTGACAGTTTGCTAATGACTCTACTGCTTCATTAAAAGAATTACTAATTGAATCTTTTAATTTTTTTAGGGCTTTGATTTCAAGATCAATTACACTTTTTGCAATTTTTTTATAATTTCTTTTTTCCATTTAATGAGACCATATATCGTCTTTAAATAAAGCCAAATCAAGATCAACTCTAGTTTTTAAAAATGTTAAACAGCTCTTATATAAATCAATTCGTTTTTCTCTTACGAGAATTTTATTTAATTCTTCATGAATTTTATGCAAATAAATAACATCATTGGCACAATATTTTAATTGTGCTGGAGATAGCTCCCCTCCAAAATCTGAACTTTGAAATTGTTTACTTACATCTACGTTCATAAATTCTTTAATTAACGTTTTTAGTGAGTGACTATCAGAATAGGATCTAGCTAACTTTGAAGCAATTTTTGTATCTAAAATATTATTAGTTTCTGTTTTCAGGTAATGTTTTATGTGAGCCATGTCCGCCCTACCATAATGAAATATTTTTGTGATTTTTTTGTCAGAAAGAATTTTATTTAAATTCGGTGCATCATATTTTTCCCTATCAAGCTGGATAATATGAGCATCAGAATTACCAGTTGATATTTGAATAAGACATAAAGGATCACGCTTAACATTGAGACCCATAAATTCTCCATCAACTGCTATAATATTGCCTAAATCTAAATCTTCTGGTAGATCACTCTTGTGAAGTTTAATATCAATATTCATTTTTAATTATATATATATGAAAGCAAAAAATTGTCTAATTTTTGGCGGTAGTGGTCAAATAGGTCGTCATTTAATAAGAAAGCTTACTAAAAATAATTATAAAGTAACTGTGGTTACTAGAAACCTTCATCAAAAAGGATATGCAATAAAAACTCAAGCTAATGCAGGTTACATAGACATTGTTGAAGCTAATATCTTTGATGAAAAAAAAATTAGAAAGCTTTTCTCCCAAACTGATATTTGTATAAATTTAATTGGTATTTTGTATGAAGGTGGCAAGGGTAATACTTTCAAAAATATTCACTCTATTTTTCCGTCTATTTTAGCTAAACTTTGTAAAGAATATAAAGTTCAGCAATTTATTCATTTGTCAGCATTAGGGATAAATAATGCACTAGACTCAGATTATGCAAAAAGTAAATTAGAAGGTGAACTTAATATTCAAAAAAATTTTCCTTTAGCAACAATATTAAGGCCTTCTGTAGTTTATTCAGTTGATGATAATTTTACTACGTCTTTTATGACTTTACTAAGTAGGCTTCCGTTCTTTCCACTTTATTATAATGGATCGACTAAATTTGCTCCAATACATTGTTCAGATTTAACAGATACTATTTATCATACTGTCTCTAAAAATATTTACTCTAAAATTGTAGAGTGTGTTGGGCCTGACGTCTTATCTTTAAAAGAAATTTTGAAAAAATTATTATATTTAATAGGTAAAAAAAGATTATTAGTACCATTACCTCTTTTCGCAGCAACTATGTCTGCTAAAGTATTTCAATTGTTTCCAAAACCACTTCTAACAATAGATCAGCTTACACTTTTAAAATATGACAATGTTCCTTCAGGCAAATATCAAACTAATGCTGATATTGGAGTTCCAAGTACGAGAGTATTTGATAGTGAAGTAGAAAAATATAGCTATATGTGGAGAGAAGGTGGACAATTTTCTACAAAAAAATATAACCCTGCTAATTCTTAATAGAATTCCTTATACTAAAATTGTATGATTATTTATGATAATTAGTATTATTTATTTTTTAATATTCTCAATTTTTTCTTTCCTAATTTATCTAATCATAAAATCTCTGATCAGAGGGTTTAATGGAAAGAATAAGAAATAAGATTAATTAAATTTAAAAGTGATTAAGCAGTATTAATTTTCTTATCAATATACTGAGGTGCCTCTTCATCTTTGTCAGCTACAGGCTCTTCTTTTCTTCCTTTTGGCTGATAGGCATATAGCAAATGAAGTTTGCAATATGAAAAATCTTTCAGAGATGATCGTCCACAAAAATAAAATGACTGTTCTTCAGGATGGCCAACAGGCCATTTACAAGAACTCTCATCTAGTTCCTCTAATTTCTTAGGATTTTCTGGTTCAAAATCTTTTTCAATAATTAAGGATTGAAACTTGCTTTTTCTGTCCCTTCTTTGTTTGGAAGAGTTTTCTTCCGAACTATTATCAAAATTTTGACTTGAAGATGCATTTCTAGTTTTAATTTTTGATGATAAATTTAATCTATGAGCTTTGCCAATTACTGCATTTCTACTAATACCACCAATTATTTCAGCGATTTGGCTTGCAGTGCTTCCTTTGCCCCAAAGTTCTTTTAACTTTTCTACTTTTTCTTCGTTCCAGCTCATATTCTATATTTAGTATGTTAATTAATTTTTATAACTATATACAGATCACACAAGATTAAAAAAAAGACAATGGATTTTTCTGTTTTATACACATCTTTTTTTAAAATTTATATATGATTACTTATGGTTGAATTGAATAAAAAATATCATATCGGAGTTAAAAAGTTTGGCTTTGTAAATTGGATTGGCTTTAAAAGTCTATGGCTTAAAGAGTGCAATAGGTTCATGGTAGTTTGGCAACAAACATTGCTATCTCCACTTGTATCAAGTCTATTATTTTTATCAGTTTTATCCCTAGCTTTAGGCAATAATAGAGGGGATGTACTTGGTTATTCTTTTATAAGTTTTTTAGCACCCGGCTTAATTGCAATGAGTATTTTGGGTCAATCATTCAGTCATTCAGTTTCTTCATTGATGATTGGAAAAATTCAAGGAAACATTGTTGATATGCTTTATGCACCATTATCAGCACTTGAAGTTTCAATGGCAATAATACTAGCAGCCTTAACAAGAAGTTTTTTAATAGCTACAATTTCAATAGGTGTTTTTTCTCTAATAGTTGAAATACCAATATATAATATTTTATATATTTTTGTCTTTGGTTTTTTAGGAGCATTTATTTTGGGAAGCTTAGGTTTTATTACTGGTCTTTGGGCTGAAAAGTTTGATCATACGGCAACAGTCACTAATTTTGTTATTACACCCCTAAGTTTTTTATCTGGAGTATTTTATTCAATAGATAAACTTCCACAATTTTTTCAAACGATAAGTCATATTAATCCATTTTTTTATATGATTGATGGTTTTAGATATGGCTTTTTAGGTAAGTCAGATGGTTCAATAAATATAGGATTGATATATTTATCAATACTAAGTGTTTTAATTTGGTATGTAGCTTTTTTTCTTTACAAAAAAGGTTATAAAATTAAATCTTAGTTAATGAGCGCTTTAGCAAAAAATTATAATAGAAGACCAATTTCCTTTAAGTATGGCAAGGGAAGTTTTTTATATTCTACTAATGGAAAAAAATATTTAGACTTTGTTCAGGGAATAGCAGTTAATTCCTTGGGGCATTCAAACCCATATTTGGTAAAAGCAGTTAATAAGCAATCTAGAAAACTTTGGCATGTTTCTAATGCGTTTATCATTCCGGAGGGGGAAAAATTAGCTAAAAGATTAGCAAAAAAAACTTTTGCAGATTTTATTATTTTCCAGAATAGTGGGGCAGAAGCTACAGAGGCTGCAATTAAAGTTGCTAGAAGATATTTTTATTCAATAGGACAGCCTTCAAAGAATAGAATTCTTTGTGTTAAAAATTCATTTCATGGAAGAACTTTAGCTACAATTTATGCTAGTGGATCAAAGAAGATGACGGAGGGTTTTGGACCAAAAGTTGATGGATTTGACCATTTTGAATTTGGAAATCATAAAGATTTTAAAAAAAAGATAACAAAAAAAACGGCTGCTATTATGGTTGAAACTGTGATGGGAGAAGGAGGAATTAAAGCTATACCCAATTGGTGTTTAAAAGAATTAAGAAAAATTTGTGATAAGAAAAAAATTTTATTAATTTTAGATGAAGTTCAGTGTGGAATTGGAAGAAGTGGAAATTTTTTTGCATTTGAAAATTCAAAGATTAAGCCTGATATTGTCCCAATAGCAAAAGGTATTGGAGGTGGTTTTCCACTTGGTGCAGTCTTAATGAATAAAAAAGTAGCATCAGGAATGACAGCTGGAACTCATGGGTCAACATTTGGTGGTAACCCACTGGCTATGTCTGTTGGAAATGCTGTTTTAGATCAAATATTAAAAAAGGGGTTTCTTTCAAAT
>CALCPL010000022.1 GCA_937897125.1 uncultured Candidatus Pelagibacter sp.
ATTGATGGTCTTGAAGAAAGTAAAGTGACCCCTCCTGAGTCTGTTTATAAAAGAATTAAAAAAGAAAATAATGCAATTGGTGAGGCAAGAGCAATAAATTCTAATTTAAATTTTTTTAAAGATAAATTTGTGATGCCTGTTAAAGGAATTATTAGTGGTGTCTATGGCAGTCAAAGAATTTTAAATGGTAAAGCAAAATGGCCTCACTACGGTATAGATATAGCAGCAAAACAAGGAACTTCGATTAAATCCTCCGGAGCTGGAGTTGTTACAATGGCTGAAGACGATTTATATTATACAGGTGGTACGATCATCATGGATCATGGTCATGGTATTTCAACAATATATTCTCACCTTGAAAATGTTTTAGTCTCAGTTGGGGAGAAAATTAACCAAGGAGATATTATAGGAACTGTAGGTTCTACTGGAAGGTCTACTGGACCTCATTTAGATTTTAGAGTTAATTGGTTTCAAACAAGGCTTGATCCCATGTCGGTATTGAAATAAAAAAGCTAGATGAATAAAAATTTAAAAAATAAAATCTCAGACAAGCTTGTTAACGCATTTTTAAAAAATAAAATAATCTCACCACTGCCTCAAAAAATTACAAAAAAACTTACTGATGCTGATGAATTTAGAAAATTATGTGAAAGTAAAATTAAAGAACCTATTATTGGATTTAAGGCTGGTGGAACAGGAATTCCTGTAATGAAAAAATTAAAAGAAAAAGAACCTTTTTATGCATCTATTTACAAAAGAAATTTTCTAAAAAGTGGAAAAAAGGTTAAGATTAACAAATCTACTTTAGGTATAGAGTTGGAAGTTTGTTATTTGATTAAAAAAAATTTCTTTCTATCAAAAGGTGCAATAACTATGAAAAATATTTCAAAATATATTTCTCATATGGCACCGTGCATTGAGGTTGTAGGTTATAGACAAAATAAGAAAGGTGTTACATCTTTTGGTGATTTATGTAGCGATTTTGGTGCAAATGTAAAATTTTTAATTGGACAAAAGAAAAAGTATAAAAAAATTAATATCAGTAATCTTAAAACAATTATTTCAAATAAGAAAATAAATCAGACTGTTACAGGTAATACAGGAGCTGTTTATGTTAGCCCTCTAAATTCACTTCGTTTTGTACTAAACAAACTTAAAAAAGATAAAGTAAATCTTAATAAAGATTTCTACGTATTTACCGGTTCAACAGTAGGTGTTGTTCCCATTCTTGGTAGGGGATTGTATGCAGGTAAAATTGATAAGCTAGGTTCAGCAAAAGCTATCATCCATTAATGGGATTGCATTTTACACCAAAAGAATTTTCTAAAAGAAAACGAGATGTTTTAAAATCAATGAAAGAGCATAATTTAGATGCTCTTTTAATGTTCAGGCAAGAGTCTATGTATTGGCTTACAGGATACGATACTTTTGGATATGTTTTTTTTCAAACTCTTATCTTAGATCAAAAAGGTAATGTTATTCTTTTAACTCGTGCACCTGACTTAAGACAGGCACAAAACACATCTAATATTGAAGATATTAGAATTTGGGTTGATAAAGATGGAATAAATCCAACTGATGACCTTAAGCAGATATTAAATGAACTTGACTTAAAAGATAAAAATATTGGAATTGAATATGAAGCTTACGGTATGACAGGTCGTAACGCCTTAAGACTTAATAAGTCACTAGAAAGTTATTGTGAGGTAGAAGATCAATCAGAATTAATTACTAAACATAGAGTTATTAAATCTCAAGAGGAGATTATTTATGTAAAAAAAGCTGCAGAACTTGCCGATCAAGGTCTTGATGAAGCGTGGAAATACGCAAAAGCTGGCGCTAGTGAGGCAAAAATTTTAGCTGAAATGCAAAGAGTTGTTTTGGAAGGTGGTGGTGATTATCCAGCAAATGAATATATAATTGGATCAGGACACAATGCATTACTATGTAGATATCAATCTGAAAAAAGAATTTTATCAGAGACTGATCAGTTAACTATTGAATGGGCTGGAACTTTTAAACATTATCACTCAGCAATGTTTAGAACTATCCCCATTGGTAAAGCTGATCCAAAACATATTAAAATGCACGAAGCTTGTGTTGAGGCTTTAAATAATTGTGCAAAAACTTTAATACCAGGAAAAACTGCTGGAGATGTATTTGATATACATGCTAAAACTTTTGATGACCTTGGATACAATAAAGCAAGAATGAATGCTTGTGGTTATTCATTGAGTGCAACCTTCTCTCCCAACTGGATGGACTGGCCAATGTTATATACTGGTAATCCTTATAAAATTGTACCAGGTAATGTCTTCTTTATGCATATGATCCTAATGGATTCAGATAGTAAACTAGCGATGAATTTGGGTGAAACGTATCTTGTGACCGAGAATGGTAACGAAAGATTGGGTAAGCAAAAACTAGATTTAGTAGTACTTTAGGACTGTAGGCTTTAGTCTGATACCTAGTTTGCTCAAGGTCTTACTAGTTAAATGGGGCTTTATTTTTAAACAAATTTATTTTGAAAATTAAAAATTACTACTCTTGCACCAAATGCCTAGATAAATTAAAATTGCAATATGGGCATCGCTGACAAGAAATATTCAAACGTAGACAAGAAGACAGCAGAAATACTTGTGGAAGCTAAATTATTATTAGAGGAAGAGGGATACGAAGTTTCTAAACCAAGAGAAAAATCTATAGCCCGAGAATTAATGAATGTTGCATATGGTAAAGCATTTAAAACAATGTCCAAAGATCCTGATTTAACAGTTAGAAAAATATGTTTGAAAGCTATTGAAGATAAATTTTTTGATACCTGTTTAGATACTTTGATTAAGGGACCTAAAAAAAGAGCTGCATTCGATAACAAAAGTCCAAAAACATGGACCGAGAAAACAGTTACACAAGATATTAAAACAAAAGGTCATTTTAAAAGATTCAAACTTATAGAGCAATATATCAAGACAGATATGAGTGCGACTAGGGCTTTATTAGATCCTGATTACAGACCTCACGGCGATAAAGTTGCCATAAAAAAAATCAAATAATCCCATATTAAATCCTAACCCAGAACCACGATCCCTAAAAATTTTTTCATTTTTTCTTTAATCTATAATCCCTGCTAAATTTTTAGCAGCCTTTTTTTTGGATCCTGCAGTTAATCCTTTGACATAGGCTGTTGCTATTCTTTCTGGATTTTTAATATTTCTTTTTTTAAATTTTTTTAATAAATCTTTGTAGTTAGGTTTTCTAGGCATTACTTAATAAAATTTAAAAAAGTCTCAATATCAGAAAGACTAGTATTCCATGCAGTAACTAATCTAACCGCCTTACCATCCCACTCATCATCATTAATTGTATATCCTTCTGAATTTAATTGATCAATTATATCTTTTGGTATCTTTACAAATATTTCATTTGCATCAGTAGGATAAGCTAGTTCAATATTTTTGTGTTGGTCTAAACCTTGACTTAATTTTTTACCCATAGCGTTTGCATGTTTTGCATTTCTTAGCCAAACTTCATTTGTGATATAGGCATCTAATTGTGCTGATACAAAACTCATTTTTGAGAGTAAATGCCCTGCTCTTTTCATTAAAAAAGGTAAGTTACCAACTAACTCTGGTTTGAAAAAAATAATAGCTTCTGCTGCTAAACATCCATTTTTAGTTGCTCCAAAAGAAAGTACATCAATACCAGATTTCCAAGTCATTTCTGCAGGGCTACAATCTAATGAAACTAAAGCATTAGCAAACCTAGCTCCATCCATGTGCATATTAAGTTTATGATTATGAGCAATTTCTGATATTTTTTTTATTTCGTCTAATTCGTAAGCTTCACCTGTTTCGCAAAGTTGTGTAATGCTTACTGATGAAGGTTGAGTGTGATGAACAACACCTTTCCCACTAATTGATTTATTGAGCTCCTCAGCTGTAATTTTTCCATTAACTCCATTAAGATTTACTAATTTTGCTCCACCAGTATAAAATTCAGGTGCTCCACATTCATCTACATTAATATGTGAAAGTTTGTGACAATAGATATTTCCAAAAGATGGTGTCATCGTAGATAAAGCTAGTGCATTAGCTGCAGTTCCAGAAGATGTTGGAAAAACAATTACCTCTTTTTCAAATATTTCTGAAAATTTATCTTGTAAATTTTTTGAAATTTCATCATCACCATAGGGAGCTCTATCTCCATCATTAGCTTTTAAAATTGCCTCTAATACTTCAGGACAAGCACCTGCAACATTATCTGAAGCAAATTTTACTCGCTCTCTTTTTGTTTTAATTTTTTCCATATTTATTGTTTTGGAAAATAATCTTTCAATTCACCTTCTCTATAAACATCTGCAGTACAACAATGAAGTCCACCTCCAAATGCATAGGCGTCTCTCATGTCTACTGGTATTACTTCCATACCTAATTTATCTAATTGTTCTGCTTGATATACTTCACTTTTTTCAACACACACAGTTTTAGGATCAAGAACTAATACATTCATTGATAACCATGTTGACGAATAACAAAGTGCAGGTGGTTCATTATGAGCTGGTTGTGCACTATCAATAATTTCCCATCCGTTGTTTTCAAATAATTTTCTTTGTTCCTTTGGAAGTTTTCTTTGAGGGTTATTAATAATTAATCCCTCTTTAATTGGTGTAAATGTTGCATCAATATGAATTGGGTATGGGTCACCTGGAAAATTAACAGCATGAACTCTATGATCTTTGTAATGTCTTTTAAGCCAATCAATCCCTTTAAGGTTAGTTGTAAAACCATGTTGAACTACTAAATCTTTACCAAACCTTAAAACATCCGCAGCATCAAATAAAGGCTCCTCTTCAGTTGTTACAAAAAACTTGTCTTCAGTCCATTCTAATC
>CALCPL010000023.1 GCA_937897125.1 uncultured Candidatus Pelagibacter sp.
TCAGATGTGTATAAGAGACAGATATTATAGATCCCTACATATCCATAAAAGATAATGAAGCTAGGATAAGTCTTAGAATTATTGACTCACAGGATGGTTTAAGAAGAAATGATTTAATAAACCAAATAAATTATGACCTTGAGAATAAATTAAAACTTAACAAGGAAGAATTTAAACTAGCTGGTGTTTTAATTTTATTTAATAATTTACTCCAAAGTCTTTTTAAATCTCAAATACTAACATTGGGTTTAGTTATGGTTGGAATTTTTGCCATGTTCATGATTTTATTTAGAAATTTTAAACTATCTCTTATTGGTGTTGTTCCTAATTTTATTGCAGCTTTCTTTATTTTGGGAATTATCGGTCTACTTGGAATACCACTTGATATGATGACTATTACTATTGCTGCAATCACAATAGGGATAGCAGTAGATAATAGCATTCACTACATTTATAGATTTAAAGAAGAGTTTTTAAAAAATAAAGACTATAATAAAACACTAAAAGTTTGTCACTCAACAGTGGGTGTTGCAATACTAAATACTTCAATAACTATTGTCTTTGGTTTTTCAATTCTTGTTTTTTCTAAATTTATACCAACAATTTACTTTGGTGTATTTACTGGTTTAGCAATGCTACTAGCAATGATTTCAGTATTAACTTTGCTGCCCTCTCTTATTTTAATAAGTAAACCATTCGGAAAATAAAGTCATTATGCTTGATGCTTTAATAGATTTTTATCAAGCAGTCTCTTTAATAGATCTAATATTTTTAATCATTACAATTTTTTCAGTCATCAAGTGTTACAGTAAAGGTTTTGTTTTAAGTTTATTGTCAGCTTCAAAATGGTTGTTGGCTTATGTTGTAACTTTAATTCTTTTTCCAAAAGCTAAGCCTTATTTTAAAAATATAATTGATAGTGAATATGTCTTAGATATTGCACTCGGTATAACTATTTTTGTTTTAGTGGTCTTTATTATTCTAATTGCAAACAAGGCTATTAGTAAAACAGTAAAATTTGTGGGATTAGGAAGACTCGATTCCTTATTTGGCTTATTTTTTGGATTTATTCGAAGTTATGTAATCTGTATTTGTTTATTTTCAGCTATAGATATTGTGTATAATTATAGTAAATGGCCAATTAATACTGATAAATCATACACCTTTCCATACATAGAAAAAGGTAGTAATTATTTGTTGAAAGAGTTCCCAAATGAAAAAAACTATCAAGATTCTAAAGAAAAAATTGAAGAACTATAATCCAAAACTTAAAGAGGAATGCGGTGTATTTGGTATAAGCAATAGTAATGATGCTGCTGCCCTAACTGCTTTAGGTCTTCATGCACTTCAACATAGAGGTCAGGAAGGTTGTGGGATTGTATCATTTGATGGGGAAAAATATCATTCAGAAAAAAGATTTGGTTTGGTTGGAGATAACTTTAACAAAGAAAAAGTATTAAAAAATTTACTTGGAAAGTATGCTATTGGTCATAACAGGTATAGTACTACTGGTGAAAATACCTTAAGAAATATCCAGCCTTTCTTTGCAGATACTAATGCAGGTGGTATTGGCGTTGCACATAATGGAAATTTAACTAATTCTGTTACACTTAGAAATAAGTTAGTTGAAGATGGTGCAATTTTTTACACAACATCAGATACTGAAACAATTGTTCAATTAATTGCAAAATCAAAAAGAAACAACACAGTTGATAAGGTTATTGATGCAATATTTCAAATTCAAGGTGGCTACGCACTGGTTATGCTTACACAAAGTACATTAATAGGTGTTAGGGACCCATATGGAATACGGCCCTTAATTATTGGTAAAATAAAAGACAGTTATGTTTTGGCATCTGAAACATGCGCACTAGATATTATAGGGGCTAAGTACGTAAGAGACGTAGAGAACGGCGAAATTGTTTTAATTGAAAACAATGAGTTAAAAAGTTTTAAACCTTTTCCTGCAAGAAAAGTTAGACCTTGTGTCTTTGAATATATTTACTTTGCAAGACCAGATAGTTTATTAGATGGAAAATCGGCTTATGAGCATAGAAAAAATTTTGGGATAGAGCTTGCTAAAGAAAATAAAATTGATGCAGATATAGTAGTTCCTGTACCAGACTCAGGAAATGCTGCAGCACTTGGATTTGCTCAACACTTAAAAATTAATTTTGAATTAGGTTTAATTAGAAATCATTATGTTGGAAGAACTTTTATAGAACCCAGTCAAAAGATTAGAAGTTTGGGGGTTAAATTAAAATTAAATGCTAATCAATCTACAATTAAAGATAAAAGAATTATTTTGATAGATGACTCGCTTGTAAGAGGAACAACTTCACATAAAATTGTTAAAATGCTTTATGACGCTGGTGCAAAAGAGGTTCATGTTAAAATTGCCTGTCCAGAAATTAGATATCCAGACTTTTATGGGGTTGATACACCAACTAAAAAAGAGCTTCTTGCGGCAAACAAAACAAATGAGGAAATTTGTGAATATATAGGTGCTAAATCTTTGGATTTTTTATCACTTGAGGGTTTGTATAGAGCAATAGGATTTGAAAAACGTAATGACACGTATCCTCAATTAACAGATCATTATTTTACAGGTGAATACCCTGTTAAACCTATAGACGAGCTGGGTGATGATAAAATTACTCAATTATCATTGCTAAGTACTGCTTCGAATAACTAAATTAACCATCATATAATTCTCATAAAGAAAGTCTGAACATAAAGACTTTAAAATGAACATTAAACCCTTATATATAAATCAATGATCACTCACAAAGAGCACATAATCAAATATTTTGAATCTGGAATTAAAGATATTAAAGATTTTAAAATTGGTATTGAACATGAAAAATTTTTATTTGATGAAAAAACAAACAAAAGAGTAGACTACCCTACTGTCCTTAAAATGTTTTCACTACTAAGTGAGTTTGGATGGAAGCCAATAATGGAAAAAGAAAATATTATTGGGTTACAGAAACAAGGAAAAAGCATCACTCTAGAACCTGGAAATCAAATTGAATTATCAGGAGATAAATTAAACAATATTCATGAGGCTTGTGCTGAATCTCATGATTACTTATTTGAGTTACAACAAGTAACTAAAAAATTAAATTTAAAAATTGTTAGTGCTGGTTTTGATCCTATTTCAAGCCTTAGTGAAGTTCCTAATAATCCAAAACAAAGATATCAAGTAATGACTAAAGATATGCCTAATGGTGGTTCTTTAAGCCTAGATATGATGTATAGGACTTGTGGTACACAGCTTAATTTAGATTACGATTCTGAAAAAGATTTTATTAAAAAGTTTAAGATAATAAATTCTATAGTTCCTATATCTATTGCACTATTTGCAAATTCTTCAATTGTTGAAAAGAAAAATAGTGGTTACAGCTCTTATCGATCTAAAGTTTGGCAAGAAACATCTAGAGGGGGTTTACCTGAAGTATTTTTTGATAATATGGATTTTGAAAAATATGCAGATTTTTCAATAAACTTTCCTTTATTATTTATTCAAAACGAAAAAGAATACTTATCAGGAAGTGGTTATTCATTTTCTGATTTCATGAATGGGAAAATTAGTGAAATTAACAACAGGCTTCCGACTGAAGACGATTTAACCACTCACCTAAGCACAATTTTTACAGAAAATAGACTTAAGAAATATATAGAATTAAGATCAATGGATACTTGTGGCTGGGACTGTTTATGTTCTGGACCTGCTTTTAATACTGGAATTTTATATGGTAACTTAGATGAGGCTTACGAATTAGTTTCTAAGTGGGATAAAAATAAAATAATTAATGCCTACCTAGAAGCACCTAAAAAAGGTTTTAACACTGAGTTGATGGGAAAAGATCTATTACATTGGTCATCCTTGCTCCTTGGTATTTCTAGAAAAGGATTATTAAACAGAGATATTTTGAGTAAATCTAATGATAATGAGGCTAAGTTTTTAAATCATCTAGATAAACTGATTGATAAAAGGACAACAAACGCAGATCATATGATAGATAAATTTTCTAAGAATGAAAATTTAAACGATTTATATGACAAATAAGATAGTTGCAATTCAAGGTAATCACCCTTCAAAATTAAAACCTTTAACTGATACTAGTATATTTCTAGCCATTGAAGCACAAAGATTAAAATACAAAATTTTTTATTACGAACCAAAAGACCTTTCAATAATCAATGATAAGGTCGTAGCTAACGGATATTATGTAGAGTTTAATTATTCAAATAAACGTTTTTTTAAAATATTAAATCAGCAGAAACTAGAACTTACACAATGTAAGTATATTTTGATACGTCAAGATCCTCCTTTTAATTTAGAATACATCTCAACAACTTACATTTTAGATAAAATAAAGAATAAAGTTAAAATTATTAATAATCCAACATCTATTAGAAATATCTCTGAAAAACTATATTCAACATTTTTTCAAAAATATATGCCAGATACAATTTTCACAAAAGATATTAATGAAATTAATAAATTCTTTTCGAAAAACAAAAAAATGATTATAAAACCTATTCATAGCTTTAGTGGAAATGATATTCACTTATTTCAAAATAAAATAAATACTAAATTAATTACAAATTTCATAAAAAAACATGGACATATTATGTGTCAAAAGTTTTTACCTAAAATTAAGTTTGGAGATAAAAGAGTTTTTATAATTAATGGTAAAGTTTGTGGTGCCATCTCTAGAGTTCCAAAAAAAGGATCTTTTTTAAGTAACATGAGTAAAGGAGCCATACCTATCTCAGTTAAATTAACAAAATTAGAAAATAAAATTTCAAATTTAATTGGTAAAAATCTTAAAAAAAATGACATCTTTTTTTCTGGTAT
>CALCPL010000024.1 GCA_937897125.1 uncultured Candidatus Pelagibacter sp.
ACGAGATTGCCTCTTGTCTCGTGGGCTCGGAGATGTGTATAAGAGACAGGGTGCAAAAGGAATATTGGTTTTGTCTGTGATTTGAATCAGCTCAACTGATATAATTGGAGGAAGATCAATCGGTTTTTTAGCAAGGAATGGTAAGCTCATAGCTGTGATTATCACAAGAAATATATGAAGCCCAAAAGAAATAAAAATATTTCTATTCACTTTAACTACCTCTCTTTATATGGTTCAGAAATTAATGCTACTTTAGTAAAACCAGAACCAGATAGCATTCCCATTATTTCTAAAACTCTACCATAGTTTATTGATTTGTCTCCTCGAACATAAATTCTAGTGTCTGTTCTATTTTTGGATACAGCTAAAATCTTTGCAATAATTTTATCATACTCAACTTTAGATTCTTGAATAAATATTTCACCTTTAGAGTTTATAGATAATGTTAATGGTTCTAATTCTTCGGGTAACGAGTCTGCGGAGCTTTCAGGTAAATCAACTTGTATTCCAACTGTTAATAATGGTGCTGTTACCATAAATATAATTAATAACACCAACATTACATCAACAAATGGAGTAACGTTGATTTCACTCATTGGTTCTTTTGATGAACGATTGAGTTTAAAAGTCATTTTATATTATTGATAAAAATCTTCTAGAAAAATTTTCTAATCTTTGTGAATATTTTTTTGAATCATTATTAAATTTATTGTAAGCAACAACCGCAGGTATTGCAGCCAATAATCCAAGTGCAGTTGCAAATAAAGCTTCTGCTATTCCTGGTGCTACAATTGCTAAACTTGTATTTCTTGAGATTGCTATAGATTGAAATGAGTTCATTATTCCCCATACAGTTCCAAATAAACCTATAAATGGTGCTGTTGAACCAACAGTTGCTAAAAAAGTAAAACCTTTGTCTATTTTTGAAATTTGTTTTTCAATGTTAACTTCAAGTATACTTGTCATTCTTTCATTTAGATTGGATTTGCTTTTAGCTTTTAATAAGCTTTGCATTGTGTCTTTAAACAATAAAGCTGTTGGATTTTCTACATCAGCTGGCAAACTATTATAAAAAGTTTCTGCCGATTTTGATTTCCAAAATTTTTCTTCGAATTCTTCAGATTCTAGATTGATTTTTTTAAATAGTCTAAATTTTTCAATAATAACAGCCCATGAGTATATAGAGCAACCAATCAACATAAGTATTACTGACTTTACAATAAAGTCTGCTCTTAAAAATAAACTCCACAAAGAAAAATCAGTATTTGAGGCAAGGCCTACTGCTTGAGATGTAATATCAGCTTCCATATTTAAGGTTTCACACTTAAATGTGTCATGAATTTGACTTTTAAAGTCTTTATTTATTCTTCTAGTTTGTAAGTTTCGTAATAAAAGCTAGCAATTAATATTGCATCAGCTTTATTTGAGTCTTTTTTTCTTGATAACTCTGATGAAAAATAAGGAAATACCTCTATTGCTTTTGTTCTACTGGCGTCTTTTTCTGAATTAATAAGATTAAAATACTTTTTCCATTTTGTCGGCCTTACAAAGTACATTGGTAATTGCATCGCAGAACAAATTCCTTTTAAAATACCAAATGATTGTCCAAAATTAAACATACTAGTAACACCTTGACCTGGCATAGCTGATACTTGTTCAATTATAACTTTGATATCTTCCTTTTTTGTATCTTTAATTCTTAAAGAAATTTCATAATAAATTTGAGCACCATTAACTTGTTTTTTATTTTTTTTTCCTTCTGGCATATTTGGCATTTCAATAACATCAATTATTTTACCATCTTGAAAAAAACAAATAGAACCTGTTATTCCTGGATCTATTCCAATAATAAGCATTAACTATTATTAAAGTTTATGTTTGAATAAACACTTTGAACATCATCATCATCTTCTAATGTTTCTAAAAACTCTATTGCAGCTTCCACTTTATCTTTTTCAACATCTACACTATTTAAAGGAACCCATTCAATTTCTGTTGAAATAAAATTTGCAATTGTTTTTTCTAAGTTTTTTTTTACATTATAAATTTCGCTCATAGGACATTGAATTTCATGAAATTCATCATTTGAAATACACTCATCTGCACCAGATTCAATTGCTAGTTCAAAAATTTGTTCATCTGAGATTTCTTTTTTATCAATTTTGATAATCCCTAACTGATTAAAGTTATGTGAAGCAGAACCCTGAGTCCCTAAATTACCACCACTTTTTACAAATATAGATCTAACATTAGAAGCTGTTCTGTTTTTATTGTCAGTTAACGCTTCTACAATCACTGCTATTTTATCTGGACCAAATCCTTCATATCTTAAATTTTCATAATTTGTTTCAGAGTTAGCAGAAGATTTGGCAATAGCTCTTTCAATATTATCTTTTGGCATGTTGGCTGACTTTGCTGCTTGAATTGCAGACCTAAGTCTTGGATTCATCGCAGGATCTTTATCACCTAGTTTTGCTGCTACACTTATCTCTTTAGATAATTTTGAAAATATTTTAGATCTCTGTTTGTCTGCTTTTCCCTTAGAGTGTTTTATACTTGCCCATTTTGAATGACCCGACATAATAATTATTGAGAATTTTTTAATTCTCCTCCATATATAAAATTTTCCACATTTTTAGCTAACCCTGTTTCTATATCACATTCAACAATCACACCACACAAACTAGCTTCACCAATTGATGGAAAGTGCTTTGTAGACTTTTTTTTTAAAAACCTATTAATTGAATTTTCTTTATTCATTCCAATAACTGAGTCGTAGTCACCACACATTCCTGCATCTGTTTGATAAGCAGTACCACCTTTTAATATTCTAGTATCATTTGTTGGAATATGTGTGTGAGTTCCAACAACCAATGTCGCTTTTCCATCAAAAAAATGACCCATAGCTGCCTTTTCACTTGTTATTTCTCCATGAAAATCGACTAATAGAAAATCATAATCTTCTTTAAGCTTATATTTTTTCATAAATTTTTCAGCTGCTTCAAATACATCTTCACATTTCTTCATAAAAACATTTCCCATCAAATTAAGTACTCCCACTTTCATACCATTTTTAGCAGTAAATATTCCAAAGCCCTTTCCTGGTGATGGTTCAAATAAATTTTTAGGTCTAAGAAGTCGATTTTCTTTTTCAATATGAGACATCGTTTCTTTCTGATCCCACACATGATTGCCTGTTGTAATAACATCTACTCCACAATTAAAAAAATCTTTACATATTTCCTCTGTAAGACCAACACCTGAGTCAGCTGCATTCTCACCATTAACAACTACAAAATCTATTTTTTCATCTTTAATTTTTGATAGTAAATTATTCAAAACCATTGACCGACCTGAAATGCCAACTACGTCACCTAAGAAAAGTATTTTCATTTTATAATATGTTTATTTGTTACAATATAATCTAATTTTTGATCATACATGTTAATTGGCACTTTATCAATTTCTTGAATTGAAAAAGCTAAACCTATCTTTATAATATTTTTTTTTTTTGATAATCTTTCAATTAATCGATCGTAATATCCACCACCATATCCAAGTCTGTTTAAATTTTTATCAAATGCTAGTAAAGGAATTAACAAAACATCAGGGTAAACTATATTTTTGCTTTCTGGTTCAGGTATTCCATATTTATTTATTTTTAAAGGCTCAGAAAATGACCATGAATAAAAATCCATTTGAAAATTTTTCTTAATTACAGGCAAAGAAATGTTGAATTTATTCTTTTTAAATTCTCTTAACAGTGACAAGTCATCTATTTCAAAGTTTACTGGATAGTATCCGCCTATAATCTTATTATTTACTTTTTCTCTTTTAAGAATTTTTATGATTTGATTAAAATTGATTTGAATATTTTTTGTATTAAATTTTTGCCTAACTTTAAGAATTTTCTTTCTTAATTTAGACTTTAACACAAATCTACTGAACTGGATTTTCTAAATTTGCTTTTTCAACAAAATTTTCAATTTCATCTGCTGCTGCTTCGATTATTTTTTCATAATCTTCTTTATTTTTTTCTATTTCTTTTTTAAAACTCTCATGATCTTGCTGTAATTCTTTCATCTCATCTTCTTTTTTATCTCTATAATCATAAACTAATGATTTCAATTCTCTAAATTTATTTGATAAATTTTGTAACTCAGTTTTTTTTTGTTCTACTTTTTTTTTAGTTTCAAAATATTCATCCATTATTTGAACTGAAGTGATCAATAGAAGTTTATTTTCCCCTATGTTTCCTAGGTCATTCTTTAAATTATTAAATTTTTCATTAATATGAGTTAACAACTCTTCTAAATGCTCTTCTTGCCCATCATCACAAGATAGTAGAAACTCTTTACCATTAAATTTAATATTTACATTTGCCATTTATCTATTTCTTCTAATAAAGTATCTGTTTCTTGATTTAATTCATCTATTTTTTCTGAAAATTCTGTCTCTTTTTTTTGTTCTTGTATTTTTTGCTGGTTAATATCTTCTAATTTTTGATTAAGAGCTTTGTATTCACTTTCTAAATTTTGATATTTTTCTTCTATTTGTTTTTTTTCAATTTCTAATTGATTTTTTTGAATGTTTAAGTTTTCTAAATTAGACTTTAATGTTGGGTTTTGTAAATTTAAACTCTTCAATTTATTAAGTGCAAAACTAAGCTTTTTTTCTTTTTCACTGTCTGTTTTCATATATATATACTTATATTATTAAATTGAGTCTTCTAAGTCTAGATAGGATATTTTGAACAAATTACATAAAGATTTATCAAACGCAATAAGGTTTTTATCGATAGATGCTGTACAAAAAGCAAATTCAGGCCATCCTGGGATGCCAATGGGTATGGCAGACGTAGCAACAGTTTTATTTAAAAATTTTCTTAGATTTAATCCAAAAAATCCTAACTGGCTGAATAGAGACAGATTTGTTTTATCTGCTGGTCATGGATCTATGCTTCTTTACTCTTTATTACATTTAACTGGGTACAAAAGTATTTCCTTGAATGATATTAAAAATTTTAGACAATTAAAATCTATTTGTGCAGGTCACCCTGAATATCACCCTGGTACTGGTATTGAAACGACAACGGGTCCTCTTGGACAAGGAATTGCTAATTCAGTTGGGTTTGCTATTGCGGAAGAAATTTTAAAGAAAAAACTTGGTAAAGAAATAATAAACCATAAAACTTATGTTTTAGCTGGAGACGGATGTTTAATGGAAGGCATTAGTCATGAAGCAATGAGTTTAGCGGGACACTTAAAGTTAAAAAATCTAGTTATGCTTTTTGATAACAATTCAATATCTATTGATGGACCAACTAGCTTAGCAGTTTCAGACAATTTCAAAAAGAGATTTGAAAGTTATGGTTGGGATTACATACTAATTAATGGTCATAATGAAAAAGAAATTTTTGCAGCATTAAAAAAAGTTCAAAATGCAAAAAGACCAACAGTTATTTCATGCAAAACAAAAATTGGTTATGGCTCACCTAATAAATCTGGTAAAGCCTCTTCGCACGGTAGTCCAATTGGCTTAGATGAAATCAAATTAGTTAGAAAAGTTCTAGATTGGAAACATAAACCTTTTGAGATTCCTAAAAATATTTTAAATGAGTGGAGAAAAATTGGTAACAAAGGTGCAAAACTTGATTCTATATGGAATAAAATTTATAAAAGAAAAAAAAATTTAGTAGATAAAGTCTTTAAAAATAATTTCTCTAAAGCTTTAAAAAGTGAAAAACAAAATTCTCTTAAAGAAAACAAAAGTCTAGCCTCAAGAAAAGCTTCTGAGCTAACCCTTAATGCTCTTACGAAAGAAAATAATACATTAATTGGTGGTTCAGCTGATTTAGCGGGATCCAACAACACCAAAACAAAACATCATAATGCTATTAATTCTGGTAATTTTAATGGTGATTATATTCACTATGGGGTTAGAGAGCACGCCATGTCTGGAATAATGAATGGACTGGCACTTCATAGTAAATTTATTCCATATGGGGGAACTTTTTTAATATTTTCTGATTATTGTAAACCTTCCATTCGTTTATCTGCTTTGATGCAACAACGTGTTATTTATGTGATGACTCACGACTCAATTGGCTTAGGGGAAGATGGACCAACACACCAACCTATAGAACAACTTTCTGGATTAAGATCTATTCCTAATTTAAATGTTTTTAGACCAGCAGATAGAATGGAAACTATCGAGTGTTGGGAACTAGCATTAAAAAACTCCAAGACACCAAGTGTATTATCTTTAACTAGACAAAATCTTGAACCTATTAGAAAAAAATATTCAAATATAAATAAATGTTCTTTTGGAGCTTACGAGGTTTTAAGAACTAATAAAAAAATTAATTTAACAATATTTGCTAGTGGTTCTGAGGTTAATTTAGCAATTGAAACTAGCCATAAATTAGCCAAAGATAAGATATACTCTAAAGTTGTATCAGTACCATGCCAGGATATTTTTGATTTACAGTCAAAATCATATAAGAAAAAAATACTTAATGAAGCCAAATTTAAAATATCTATTGAAGCAGCTTCAACAGATTGTTGGAAAAAATATATTGGAACTGAGGGTTTAGCTTTTGGAATTGATACATTCGGTAAAAGCGCACCATACAAAGAAATTTATAAATATTTTGGATTAACAGTTCAAAATATTTCACAAAAAACCAAAAAACTAATAAAGAGTTAAATATGACAATAAAAGTTGGTATCAATGGAATGGGAAGAATTGGTAGAATGGTAATTAGAGCTATCATTGAAAGCCAAAACAAAAACATAGAAATCAAACACATCAATAACCGATCAAATTCTGAAGCCAGCTGTTCTTTAATTAAATACGATTCTATTCATGGTAAATTTAATGCAGATTTAGATTATGATGAAAAACATTTAATTATTAATAATAATAAAATAACATTTTCACAAGAATCTAATATTGAAGATATTAATTGGAAAAAATTTGATGTTGATTATGTTTTTGAATGCACTGGAAAATTTAACTCAAAAGAAAAATTATTAGCTCATATAAAAAATGGGGCTAAAAAAGTTATAGTTTCTGCTCCATGCAAAAATGCAGACAAGACTATTGTCTATGGAGTAAATGAAAATATTTTGACAAAAGACGATCAAATTATTTCTGCAGCCTCTTGTACAACTAACTGTCTTGCACCTGTTGCTAATATTTTAAATGAAACTTTTGAAATTGAAAAAGGGTTTATGACAACTATTCATGCTTTCACTAGTGATCAAAGAATTCTAGATAATTCCCATAAAGATCCTAGAAGAGCAAGATCTGCCAGTCAATCTATTGTGCCAACTTCCACAGGTGCTTCAAAAGCAATCGGTGAAATTATACCTTCATTAAAAGGAAAGCTTGAAGGTATTGCAATGAGAGTGCCAACTCCTAATGTTTCTCTTATAGAGCTAGTTTTTTGTACAAAAAAAGAGATGAGCAAAGAAACAATTAATGAGGCATTTACTATCGCCTCTAAAGAACAATCAAAGAAAGTTTTAGAAGTTACGTTAGAAAAATTAGTTTCAATTGATTTTAATCATAATTCAGCTTCAGCAATTGTTGATTTATCTTTAACTAATGTGGTTGGTAAAAATATGGGAAAAATTTCAGCGTGGTATGATAATGAATGGGGTTTTTCAAATAGAATGTGTGACATAGCAGAACATCTTCATCAAATCTCTTAATGAGAAGTATTAAAGACGAGACTAATCTTAATCAAAAAAAAGTATTACTTAGGTTGGATTTAAATGTTCCATTAGATAATGGAAAAATTACTGACACCACTCGAATAGATAAAATTTTACCTACTATTAATTTTTTATTAAAAAGTGAAGCAAAAATTATAATACTATCTCATGTGGGCAGACCCAATGGCAAAGTTGTAAATGAATTCTCTCTTAAGCCAATTTGTGAAGATCTAAAAAATAAACTAAACGAAAATATAAGACTAGTTTCAAAAAATATAAAAGAAATTAAATCTACCGATTTATTTAATAAACAGGATGAAAAAATTGTAATACTTGAAAATATTAGATTCTATGAAGAAGAAGAAAAAAATGACAATAGTTTTGCAAAACATTTGGCAAGTCTAGCTGATATTTATGTCAATGATGCTTTCTCATGTTCACATAGAGCGCATGCCTCTATTTTTGAAATCACCAAATTTATCCCTTCATACGCTGGCCTTCAATTAAATTTAGAAATTGATGCACTAACTAAAATTACATCTGAGATTCAAAGACCTATAACATGCATCATAGGTGGTTCTAAAATATCTTCTAAAATTAATATAATTAAGAATTTAATTGCTAAATTTGATAATATTATAATAGTTGGTGGGATGGCCAACAATATACTCAAATATAAAGAGTATGAAATTGGAAAATCTATTCAAGAAGATAATTGTGATAAAATTATTGAAGAAATATTTTCCTGTCTCTTATACACATCTGACGCTGCCGACGAATAGAGAGGTGTAG
>CALCPL010000025.1 GCA_937897125.1 uncultured Candidatus Pelagibacter sp.
CCTCTTGTCTCGTGGGCTCGGAGATGTGTATAAGAGACAGCTAAGTTACCCTTATCATTTTTAAAATCTTCATCTGGTTTACCTAATTCCATTTGTAAATTACTTGAAGTTTTTCCAATGTATTCGCTTAACTTAGCATTTTCTTTTTCAACAATTGCATCTGTTTTATCTTTGATTGTTTGACAGCCAGCAACAAGGGTTAAAAAAAATAAGCTTATTAAAATAAATTTTAATTTTTGCATGGTTCAATGATAACACCCAAAATATGGCATAAATATAAACTTATAAGTTGAAATATGTTGATAAACTTAGATTTTTAAGAGTATTTTCCTAATTAATCTAATATTAGTCCATCTTAATCTTAGGAGGATCAATGTTAGAAAAATATTTCGACTATAAAAAACACAAGACTGATTTTAAAACAGAAGTAATAGCTGGTGTAACAACATTTTTGACAATGGCTTACATTATGTTTTTAAATCCATTTATACTATCAGGTGAATTTGCTGGACCAGAAAAAGGGTTCTTTGAATTTGGAGCGGTATACACGGCAACAATTGTTGCAACAGCACTTGCTTGTTTCATAATGGCATTTTATGGAAAAACATGGCCAATAGGTTTGGCGCCAGGCATGGGAATTAATGCATTCGTTGCATTCGGTGTTTGTGCTGGAATGGGCTATACGCCTCAAGAAGCTTTAGGAGCTGTACTAGTTGCTGGAGTTTTATTCTTAATCATTTCATTAACACCTATCAGAGCATGGTTAATTAATTCAATTCCAAAAAGTTTAAAATTAGGAATTGGTGCGGGTATAGGACTATTCTTAGCAATAATTGGACTTCAAATCATGGAAGTTGTTGTTGATAATCCAGTAACATTAGTTCAACTAGGTGACATGAGCGATCCACTTGTTCTATTGGGTTGTGCTGCATTTATTTTAATGGTTGTCCTTGAAAAAATGAAAGTTAAAGGGAATATCATTATTGGTATTTTGTTATTCAGTATTATTGCATGGGCTACTGGACTTGCTAAATTTAATGGAATTGCAAGCTCACCACCTCCAATGACTTATCTATTTGATTTTGACTTATCAGCAGCATTAACAGCTGGTATGACAACTGTAGTGTTTACTTTATTGTTTGTTGATTTCTTTGATACTGCAGGAACATTAACTTCTGTAGCAAACGTTGCTGGCAAGGTTGGTAAAGATGGTAAAGTTAAAGATATCGAAAAAGCAATGATGGCTGACAGTGTTGGAACTGTAGCTGGCGCAATGATGGGAACAACAACTGTAACAAGTTATGTTGAATCTGGTGCTGGTGTAAAAGCTGGTGGAAAAACAGGAATGACCTCTTTAGTAATTGGTCTCCTATTTTTAGCTTGTATATTCTTTGCTCCTTTAGCAACAAGTTTACCTAAGCAAATTGATGGTGCAGCTTTAGTATTTGTTTCTGTTCTTTTTGTTAGAAACATAACTGATATTGAATGGGATGATATTGGTGAAGCAGCTCCTGCTATTCTTGCTATGATTGCTATGCCGTTAACATATAGTATTAGTAATGGTATTGCTTTAGCATTTGTATCATACGCATTAATCAGATTATTTACTGGTAAGTTTTCTTCAACTTCACCAGCAATATGGGTTATTGCAATCTTAAGTGTTGTTAGTTTTGCAGTTGCTTAAAATATAATTTTTAGGGCTGGAATTATTCCAGCCCTATTTATTTCTCTTAATTATTTCTTCCATAGACATCTCTTCATAATGTTCAGTAGGTTGAACAATCCATGGGTCTGAATCTAGTTTTACTGGACAAAAATCTGGCTCAAATGTGGATGATTTTTTTTTCCATAAACATGCAGTTTTAACTTCATTTATATAATCTTTAGTTGGCTCATAATTTTTTAACCACTCAATACTTTTATTTAAAGTCAATCCAGTATCAGACAAATCATCTACTAATAAAACTTTATCAAAATCTTTATTCTCAGCTAAAGAGCTAATTTCTCGAGCAAACATCAATTGACCTTGTTTGTCTTCCATTCCTTTTCCTGAGTAACTTTGGATAACTATGTAGGCTATAGGCAATTTTAGAACTCTAGAAAGAATATCTAATATTGGAGCTGCTCCCCTCATAATACCCACTAATACTGTTGGCTTATAATTGTTGTGAATTTCTATTGCTAGTTTTTCTACAATTTTTGTATACTGATCAAAAGTGATAATTAATTTCTCTGCCATAAAATTCATTATCATATAAAAAATTATTTAAAAAGGAGAAATAATGAAAACCTACTGGATCGCTTTATACAAAAGAATAGATAGCCAAGAAAATTTAAAAAATTATGGTTCAAAAGTTACTGAAATAATAAAAAGTTATGGAGGAAAGCCTCTTGTGAGAGGTGGAAAATTTGAAACTTTAGAGGGTGAAACTTATCCAAGAACTGTAATCTGGGAATTTCCAAGTCACGAACAAGCTATGAAATGCCACGATTCTAAAGAATATCAAGATGGGTGGGCTATAGCGAAAGATACTACTGAACGAAACTTACAAATTATCGAAGGTTTTAGTACTGAATAGGTTCTGGATCTATACTTCTCCACAGATACCAAGTTGCAACTGAACAATATGGACTAAATCTTTTATTTAGTAACCTTACATAAGATTCTGGTGGTAGATATTTTTTTTTATAATTTTTTGAAATTCCTCTTAAAAGACCAATATCTTGTATG
>CALCPL010000026.1 GCA_937897125.1 uncultured Candidatus Pelagibacter sp.
CTCTTGTCTCGTGGGCTCGGAGATGTGTATAAGAGACAGCCATTTCTTGCTTCATATCTTTTAGATAATGTTTTTTTAACTTTATTTGTAGATGTTATGTCTTGCAACTTAGACATTAACATTTTTGTAGTTTGAAGAGTTTCTTTTTTCCCTAAAGTTATGATTTTGTCAGCTTGAGGTTTTAAGAATTTAGCTTTTGGAAGTGTTGTAGTTATCTGCTCATATTTTATTAAAGAATTAAGCATATTCTTTAATAAAGCTTTTCTATGTTCAGAAGTTCTATTTAACTTCTTATTAGCCATTCCGTGTCTCATTAGATTTGCTCCTCTAACTTTTTAGACATTTCAGCTATATTTTCTGGTGGCCAGTTTGGTATTTCCATACCTAAATATAAAGACATACCAGTTAAAACTTCTTTTATCTCATTAAGTGATTTTCTTCCAAAGTTAGGTGTTCTTAGCATTTCACCTTCTGATTTTTGAACTAAATCTCCAATGTAAATAATATTATCATTTTTAAGACAATTCATAGAACGCACAGATAATTCAAGCTCATCAACTTTTCTTAATAAATTCTTATTAAATTCAGGCTCAGATGAAACTTCTTTTACTGGTGCTTCAACAGGTTCGTCGAAATTAACAAACATATTTAGTTGATCTTGGAAAATTCTAGCAGAATATGCAACGGCATCTTCAGCAGAAATAGATCCATTAGTTTCAACTTCCATAGTTAATTTATCGTAATCCAAGGCTTTTCCTTCTCTTGCGGTACTTATAGAGTATGAGACCTTCTTAACTGGACTATACAAAGAATCTATAGCAATTAACCCTAAAGGTGGCTCTTCTGGCTTATTCATCACTGCAGGTACGTATCCCTTACCTGTTCCAACATTCATCTCCATATGAAAATGAGTGTTTTCATCCAAATTACAAATAACTAAATCAGGATTTAAAATTTCAATATCAGTCACTGGTACTATGTCAGAAGCTTTAATTTCTCCAGGACCTTTAGCATCTAAAATAAGTTTTTTAGTACCATCTGAAGAGCTTTTTAGAGCCAATGATTTAACGTTTAAAACTATATCAGTAACATCTTCTCTAACACCTTTGATAGATGTAAATTCGTGTAAAACACCATCAATTTGAATTGAAGTAACAGCAGCACCTCTTATTGATGAAAGTAAAATTCTTCTTAAAGAATTACCTAAAGTTAAACCATATCCTTTTTCTAAAGGTTCAGCGATAATTTTTGCATGTGATTTGTCATCACTAATTTTAACATCTAATTGAGCTGGTTTAATTAATGCTTTCCAATTTTTAGCATTTACATTTAAACTTTCCATTTATTAAACTCTCCTTTTTTTTGGTGGTCTTACGCCGTTATGTGGCATTGGTGTAGTATCTTTTATTGAAAGAATCTTAAATCCTTTCGCTTGTAAAGCTCTTAATGCAGTTTCTCTTCCTGAACCAGGTCCTTTAACTTCAACTGATAAAGTTTTCATTCCATATTCTAAAGCTTTAGATGCAGCAGAATCTGCAGCAATTTGTGCAGCATAAGGTGTTGATTTTCTTGAACCCTTAAAACCTTTTTGTCCAGCAGATGCCCAAGAAATTACATTCCCATTAGTATCTGCAATTGAAATTATTGTATTGTTAAAAGTAGACTGTACGTAAGCAATACCATTAAGAATATGTTTTTTTATTTTCTTTTTTTTTGAATAAGAGCTTTTCTTAGATTTTTTATCAACTTTTTTTTCTACAACAGCTTCTTTATTCTCAACTTTATCTACTTTAGCCATAAATTAATTATTTTTTAAGTGGAGTTAATTTTTTACCAGCAATTGCGATTGCTTTACCTTTTCTTGTTCTTGCATTACATCTTGTTCTTTGTCCTCTAACAGGAAGTTTTTTTCTATGTCTAGATCCTCTATAACATGCAAGGTCAATTAATCTTTTGATAGTTAAAGAATAATCTCTTCTAAGATCACCTTCGACCTTAAAGTTTGCATCGATATATTCTCTAATTTTTAAAATATCTTCATCAGTAAGTTCATTAATTCTTTTTGCTTTGGGAATTTCTAAAGAAGTGCAAATTTGACTAGAAAATTTGTCACCAATACCATAAATGTACGTTAGTCCTATGTGGACAAGTTTATTTTGTGGAATGTTTACACCTGCTATACGAGCCATATTTTTGAGAATAAATTTTAGCCTTTTATATAAGAAGATGTTCTAAAGTCAACGCCTTAAACCTTAAGAATTTCATCAATTTTGTTGGTTATTTCGTCGATTTCAGCTGCGCCATCAATTTCAGTAAAATTTGAATTTTTTGAATAAAAATCTAAAACAGGTTTTGTAGATGACATGTAGGTATCATACCTAGAAATAACAATATCTAGATTGTCATCTTTTCTTTTCTTTAAATGCTCAACACCACATGGACTGTCTCTTATACACATCTGACGCTGCCGACGAATAGAGAGGTGTAGA
>CALCPL010000027.1 GCA_937897125.1 uncultured Candidatus Pelagibacter sp.
TCAAAAGGAACCATATTTTTATTCACTGTTATTTCTGCTTTTTCAAGAGCTGCTTCAGCATCTTTTCCAGTAATATTCTTATTTCTAAGATCTATTAGCATCATGTGGTTGTCTGTTCCTCCAGAAATTAAGTGATATTCTTTTGCAACAAAAGCCTTTGCCATAGCAGCAGCATTTTTCTTTACCTGAATTTGATAATGTAAAAATTCATCCGTCAATGCTTCAGAAAATGCTATTGCTTTTGCAGCTATAATATGTTCTAAAGGTCCTCCTTGATTTCCGGGAAAAACACCGCCATTAAGTAAAGCAGACATTTTTTTAAGGTTGCCATTCTTTAACTTTAAACCAAAAGGGTTTTCAAAGTCTTTTCCCATTAATATCATTCCACCTCTTGGACCACGTAATGTTTTATGAGTTGTGGTGGTTACAACATGACAATGAGGTAATGGGTCATTTAATATTCCTTTTGCAATCATCCCTGAAGGGTGAGAAATATCTGCCAATAACAATGCATTAACACTGTCTGCAATTTTTCTAAAACGTTTAAAATCCATATCTCTAGAATAAGCAGAAGCACCAGCAATAATCATTTTTGGTTGCACTCTAGTGGCTATTTCTTGAATTTTATCGTAGTTTAAAATTCCTGATTCTTTTTCAACACCGTAAAAGTGAGGCTCATATAACTTTCCGGAAAAATTTACTGGAGAACCATGCGTTAAATGACCTCCATGTGACAAATCAAAACCTAAAATTTTATCACCCGGTTGAAGACACGCATGAAAAACGGCTGTATTTGCTTGAGAACCTGAGTGGGGTTGAACATTTGCATATTCAGCTCCATATAATTCTTTTGCTCTATCTATTGCTAACTGTTCAACAATATCAACAATTTGACATCCACCATAATATCTTTTTTGAGGATATCCTTCTGCATATTTATTTGTTAAAACAGAACCTTGCGCTTCTAGAACGGCTTGTGAAACAATATTCTCAGAAGCAATTAATTCTATATGTTGTTGTTGTCTTTTTAATTCATCACTTATTGCTTTATGTAACTCTGGATCAGTTACAGATAAGCTATCTTCAAAAAAGCTTTTATAGTTTTCGTTTAAATAGTTTTTTTCACTAGACATAATTAAATTTTCTTAATTCTTTTTGCGTGTCTTCCACCTTCAAACTTTGTATTTAAAAAAACACTAACACAATTTAAAGCATTTTTTTTAGTAAGCAGTCTAGATCCCAATGTAATGATATTTGCATCATTATGCAATCTTGATAATTTAGTAGATTTTAAATTAAAACATTGAGCTGCACGTATATTTTTATGTCTATTTGCAGCAATATTCATTCCCATCCCAGAGCCACAAACTAATATACCAGTATGATTGTTATTGGTTTTAACTTTTCTTGCAACTTTATGAGCATAATCAGGATAATCAACTCTATCACTATTGTATGGGCCTAAGTCTGTATAATTAATTTTTTTTTTATCTAAATGAAGTTTAATTAATTCCTTTAACTTATAACCAGCGTGATCTGATGATAAAAATATTTTTTTCAATCTAATTAAACTTATAATCTAAAACACATGCTACTAGATGAACTCTATTTTCTTCTCCACCATTAAAAGCATTATGATATTTTGTATTGTTAGTAACCCACACCGATCCATCTGCAGGCATATGTTTTGCAACATTGTCTATAACCATTAGGCAGCCTGGATTTGAAATTAGGGGTATATGCAATCTTGGTTCTGGATCTCTATGCCAACTCAATGTTGATCTTGGCTCCTTTAATAAAATCCTAACTCTACCTAATTTATATTTTGAAGAAAGTACATCAAACACTTCTTTAAAGTAGGTGTTTTCATAGTCAGGTATCTGTCTCTTATACACATCTGACGCTG
>CALCPL010000028.1 GCA_937897125.1 uncultured Candidatus Pelagibacter sp.
CGAGATTGCCTCTTGTCTCGTGGGCTCGGAGATGTGTATAAGAGACAGTCATAAGCCTACTCATAAAATATTTATTCTGAAAGCAAATATTTATAATAAACAAAAAAATAAAACAAAATATTTTTTGCCGTTTGCATCAAGAATTTCCATAATTCAAGAAAGTAAAAATTTTATAGAATTTGAAAAAAATAAATGGATTAAAAGAAATGATATAAAAAAAATTAATCATATAGAAAAAAATTATTTAAAAATATTAAAATTGTTTTTAAAAACTAAATATGTTTGGGGTGGTAAAACTTATAGAGGCATAGACTGCTCTGCTATTTTACAATTATTTTTTTACTATAATAATAAATTTTATCCAAGAGACACAAAAGACCAAATAAAATATTCAGCAAAAAAAAATAACAGTGGAATATTTAAAAAAGGTGACATTATATTCTGGAAAGGTCATGTTGCTCTTTGTATTAACTCTCAAAAATTAATTCATGCATATGGTCCAGAAAAGAAAGTTTTAATTATGAATATTACAGAGACAATAAATAGAATTGAAAGAACAGCAAAGTTAATAGTAAAAAAAATATCCTCTATAAAATATTAACTTCTTCCAAAGTCTGGCTTGTTAATATCTTGTTTCAACTTAATTATTTTCTTTCTAACCTTTTTAGTATTAACTAATTTTTTAATAATAGATTTATTATTTTTAGATTGAATATCTCTTTTAAATGAACGTAAATTTTTAATAAACAAATCAATAACTTTTGAAATATTTTTTTGGTTATTAAAAAAAATATCTCTCCACATAATTTCATTAGATGCAGCAATTCTTGAAAAATCTCTCAAACCACCTGCGCTAAATTTGATTAATTCATACTTTTGTTGTTTTTCAAAATCTGTTGCTGTTTTAACCAAATTATATGCAATTAAATGAGGTAAATGACTTGTCATAGAAAAAACCGTATCATGTTTTTTTGAGTCCATAATTGCAACTTTTGAACCAATTTTTTTCCAGAATTTAGTAAGTATCAGAAGGTGTCTTCTGTTGGTATTTTTTTCTTTTATTAATATGCACCATTTATTAAGGAATAAACTTTTTACTCCATTTTCTGGGCCACTAACTTCTGACCCTGCAATAGGGTGACTGGATGTCCAAAAAATTCCTTTTTTCAATTTTCTTTTAATTAAGTCCATAGACTTTTCTTTAGATGATCCAACATCTGTAATAATAGTTTTAGGTAATAAATATCTATTTATCTTTAAAATTATTTTTTCATATTCTCCTAGTGGGGTGCAAAATATTATTAAATCTAAGTTTGGGATAATTTTCTTTAAATCATCTATAATTTCACATGGTAATTTTAATTTTTTGATTTTTGAAATATTTGATTTTGATTTTTCGTAGACAAATATTTTTTTAGCTATTTTTTTTTCAGATATTGATCTTAACAATGAAGAACCAATTAAACCACATCCTATAATTAAAATATTTTTCATAATTAATTAAGGATAGTCTTGATCGTTGTTATGAATCTCATATTCTCTTTTTTAGATCCAATTGTTAATCTTAATTTGTTTTTAATATTATATCCATCTTCTGTAGATCTTAATATAATTCCTTTAGACTGCAGTTTGTTAAAAACATAATTAGCTGAAAATTTACATTTATCAAAATTTAATAGTAAAAAATTAGCTGTTACTTCATTTGAAAAAATTTTTAGTTTTTCTAAAACATTTCTAACTTTATTTGCTTCTGTGATATTATGTTTCACAGATTGATTAATAAAGTTTCTATCTTTTAAAGCTTCTATTGCTGCCATCTGTGCAACTTGATTTACATTAAATGGAGGTCTAATTAAATTCATTGCAGAGATAATCTTCTTGGGGCCATGACCCCAGCCAACTCTTAACGAGGCCAGTCCATATATTTTTGAAAAAGTTCTTATCACAACAACATTATCCTTATTTTTAAATAAATCTAAACCAGATTTATAATCTTTATTTTTCATATATTCAAAATATGCATCGTCTAAAACTAGTAAAATATTTTTATTCAATTTCATTCTTAAGTCTATTAGCTCTGCTCTACTTAAGTATGTTCCTGTTGGGTTATTAGGGTTGGCAATAAACACAAGTTTGGTTTTTTTTGTTACTTTCTTGATAATTTCATTTATTGAAACTTTAAAATTTGCTTCCTTAGAAAAAACAACTTTTGCTCCCACTATTTGTGCATATATCCTGTACATTAAAAAGCTATATTGAGGAACAATCACTTCATCAGAGGGTTTTAGGTACAACTGGCAAATCATTTGAATAATTTCATCTGACCCTGCACCACAAATTATCTTCTCAAAATCACACTTATATTTCTTTGAAATTTCTTTTCTTAAGTTTTTTGCCTTACCATCTGGATACTTCGATATTGTTAATTCTTTATTCTGTAAAATTTTCTTTACTCTTGGGCTTACACCAAGAGCTGACTCATTTGCTGATAATTTTATAATATTTCGTATTTTTGCTATATTTGACTTACCTGGTTTATAAGCCTCTATTTTGAATTCTTTAAATTTTGGAACTGTCATTTTATTAATTTTATTTACCTTATAAATAAAATATTATCCTTTCATATAGAATAAGTCATTTTTTAAAAAAATTGACATAAGAAATACTATCTAGTACAAAAAATATGCGCTGATTTAACTGAATTGCGAGCGCTTAAAAAAAACCGCTAAATAAGTTTTTTTGTCTCACAATTCAAATTTGGCTAATATTTATGAATAAAAATGTGAACATAAAAAATATTATAATTGATAAACCATTAAAATTAGATTGTGGTAAAACTATCAATAATTATTCTCTGGCTTATGAGACTTATGGTTCTCTAAATGAGAAGAAAGATAATGCTATTCTTATTTTTCATGCTTTAACTGGTGATCAATTTGTTTCTGGAATAAATCCAATTACTAAAAAAGAGGGTTGGTGGTCATATGCTGTTGGACCTAGTAAAGCCATTGATACTGATAAATATTTTGTAATTTGTGCCAATGTTATTGGTGGATGTATGGGTTCGTATGGTCCTAGTGAAATTAACCCCGATACTAATAAAAAATATGGTACCACTTTTCCTGTCATCACTATTAATGACATGGTTAATGCACAATTTAATCTCTTAAGTTTTTTTAACATTGATAAATTATTTGCTGTTATGGGTGGATCAATGGGTGGAATGCAGACACTTCAGTTCGTTAATAACTTTCCTGATAAAGCAAAAGTTGCTATTCCAATAGCCTGCACAGCTAGTCATTCAGCGCAAAATATTGCTTTTAATGAACTTGGCAGACAATCAATTATGGCTGATGCTAATTGGGAAAATGGTGACTATTCAAATCAAAATAAAAATCCTAACAAAGGATTATCTGTTGCAAGAATGGCTGCACATATAACTTATTTATCTAAAAATGGTCTACAGGAAAAATTTGGAAGAAAGTTGCAAGAAAGAGATGACCTAAAATTTGGTTTTGATGCAGACTTTCAAATAGAAAGTTATTTAAGATATCAAGGATCCGTATTTGTTGATAGATTTGATGCCAATAGCTACCTTTATATAACAAGAGCGATGGACTATTTTGATCTAATAAAAGAACATCACGGTAATTTATCTAAAGCATTCGAAAAAACTAAAACTAAGTTTCTTATTATATCTTTTACTTCTGATTGGCTTTATCCAACTTCTGAGAATAAAGAAATTGTTATAGCCTTAAATGCCATAGGTGCTGAAGTAGGATTTGTCGAAATTGAGTCTGACAAAGGGCACGATTCATTCCTTTTAAAAGTTCCTAAATTTTTAAATACTCTAGGTGATTATATTAAAACAGCTTATTCTAAAAACTAAACATGAAACAAGAATTTAAAATAATCTCTGATCTAATTGAAAAAAATACTAGAGTTTTAGATGTGGGCTGTGGAGATGGTATATTAATGGAATATCTTAAGTATAATAAAGAAATAGACATAAGGGGAATAGAAATCTCCAAAGATAATGTTCAAAAATGTCTATCAAAAGGACTAACTGTTATTGAGGGTGATGCAGAAAAAGATCTATTACAATTTCCTGACAGCTCCTTTGATTTTGTTATTTTAAGTCAAACACTGCAAGCATTTTTAAATCCTGAAATAGTTATCAAAGAGCTATTGAGGGTTGGTAAAAAAGCTATTGTTACAATACCTAATTTTGGTTTTTGGAAAGTTAGGCTTCACCTATTAATTAAAGGAACAATGCCAATTACAAAAAATCTACCTGATGAGTGGTATAATACCCCTAACCTTCATATGTGTACCATAAAAGATTTTTATAACTTTTGTGAAAATAGAAAAATTAAATTAGGTAAATCATCAGCTCTGCATAACGAAAAAATATCCTCTATTAATAAACTTAATCTAAATATTAAAAATTTATCAGCAGAACTAGGTATTTTTTTAATTGAGAGTTAAATGGAAATTCAGATAATACCCTGCTTACAAGATAATTATTCTTATCTAATTATTGATAAAACTAAAAATATAGCATGTGTGATTGATCCCAGTGAAGCAAAGCCTATCATCAAATATTTGGAAGATAAAAATATACATTTAAAATATATATTAAATACACATCATCATTATGATCATGTGGGGGGTAATATAGAATTAAAAGAAAAATATGGAGCTAGTATTATTGGATATAAAGGAGACAAGGATAGAATCCCAGAAATAGATATACTGGTCAGTGATCAAGACATTTGGCACGAAGAAAATTTCCAGGCTAAAATATTTCACATACCTGGTCATACCCTTGGTCATATATGTTTTTATTTTTATAATGAAGAATCTGTTTTTACAGGAGACACTCTCTTTTCACTTGGTTGTGGTAAGATTTTTGAAGGAACATACTCACAGATGTATAATTCATTAATGAAAATAAAAGCACTGCCAGAAAAAACAAGGATCTATTGTGGACATGAATATACTAAACAAAACTCTAAATTTTGTATTACTCATGACCAAGACAATGAAAACTTAAAAATTAAGATTAAAGATATAGACGAAAAATTAAAAAATAACCTACCTACTATTCCGTCCACTATTAAAGAGGAATTAGAGTGCAATATTTTTCTTAGATCTGATACAGAAGAAACCTTTTCAAAATTGAGGGATTTAAAGGACAATTTCTAACTTATTCGGACTTGACTATAATAGGTCCCCGACTATATTGCTGATTATAAAAAATAGATTAAACAATGTCATACGCAATCATACAAACAGGTGGAAAACAGTACAAAGTAAAGGCTGGAGAAATACTTAAAATTGAAAGATTAGAGGATTCTAAACTTGAAACTAAGATAGAGTTTAAAGAAATTTTAGCTTACGGAGATGACAAAAGTATTGAAGTTGGATCACCAACAGTTGAGGGTGCAAAAGTTGAAGCAGATCTTGTTGAAAATGGAAAAAATAGAACAATATTAATTTTCAAAAAAAGACGAAGACAAAATTCTAGAAGAAAAAATGGTCATAGACAGCAATATTCATTAATAAGAATTAGTAAAATATTTTCTAAAGATGGTAAAATTTTATCTGAAGCAGAAAAAATGGTTAAACCAACTAAAAAAATTGAAAAGGTTGAAGCTAAAGTAGAAGCTGAAGCAGTTAATAAATAAATTAGGTAAATTATGGCTACAAAAAAAGCAGGTGGATCATCGAGAAACGGACGAGATAGTGCTGGTCGTAGACTTGGCGTTAAGAAGTATGGTGGTGAAGTAGTGATTCCTGGAAACATAATTGTTAGACAAAGAGGAACTAAAATTTTTCCTGGTGAAAATGTGGGAATGGGAAAAGATCATTCAATTTTTTCTGTTGTTGAAGGAAAAGTAGTATTTAAAAAAGGTAGATTAGACAGAACATTCGTTTCCGTAAAACCCAATTAGTAGTACAACTAAAAACTAACAGTTGTAATATGAAGTTTCTAGATCAAGTAAAAATTTATGTAAAGGCCGGCAATGGTGGGCATGGTTCTCCTAGTTTTCGTAGAGAGAAATTTATTGAATACGGTGGACCTGACGGTGGTGACGGAGGTAAAGGTGGAACCATATTCCTAAGATCAGAAAGAAATTTAAATACTCTTATCGATTATAGATTTCAACAACACCATAAAGCAGGAAGAGGAGTAAATGGTTCTGGACAAAATCGTACAGGTCATGGTGGAGAAGATTTATTTTTAAAGGTTCCAATAGGTACACAAGTTTTTGAAGAAGATAATAAAACTTTAATTTATGATTTTAAAAAAGAAGGTGAAGAATTTATTGTAGCTAAAGGTGGTAAAGGTGGTCTTGGAAACACTAGATTTAAAAGTTCCACTAATAGAGCTCCAAAAAAATTTACTAAAGGTGCAATTGGTGAAGAATATGTAATTTGGCTTCAATTAAAAACTATTGCGGATGTTGGTATTGTTGGATTACCTAACGCAGGTAAATCAAGCTTACTAGCTGCCATTACAAATGCGATGCCTAAAATTGCAAACTATAAATTTACAACACTAAATCCAAATCTTGGTGTTGCAAGTTATGATGATAAGGAAATAACTCTAGCTGATATTCCTGGATTAGTTGAAGGTGCACATGAAGGTGTGGGTCTTGGTATTCAATTTTTAAAACACATAGAAAGATGTAAAACTTTAATGCATTTAATAGATATTACTGATGAAGACCTTGAAAATACATATAAACAAGTTCGAAATGAGCTAGGGAGTTACAGTAAAGATTTACTAGAAAAAAAAGAAATAATTGTATTAAATAAGACAGATTTATTAGAGGAAGAAGAGGTGAAAGAAATTTTAAAGAATTTTTCTAAAAATAAAGATTCTGAGGTGGTTACACTCTCAACATTAGAAAAAGGCTCAATATCTAAAATTAAAGCTAAATTACTCTCCTATGTATCTTAAGGATTCTAAAATAATTGTAATTAAGATTGGCTCATCTTTATTAATAGATGATAAAAAAAAAGTAAGAAAAAAATGGCTTACTGAATTTGCTAAAGATATTCAGGAACTAATAAAACAGAATAAAAAAATTATTATTGTAAGCTCAGGGGCAATAGCAATGGGTTGCAAAAAACTAAATATTAGCAAAAAAAACCTTAAGATTGATAAAAGTCAGGCTGTTGCATCTATTGGGCAAATTGAACTAATGAATTTATTCTCAGAAATATTTGTTAAATTGAAAATTAATATTTCTCAAATTCTTCTCACTTTGGAAGACACAGAACAAAGAAGAAGAGCCCTCAATGCAAAAAGAACTTTTGATAACTTATTTAAACTAGGCTTTGTGCCAATAGTTAATGAAAATGATACTATTGCTACTTCAGAGATTAAGTATGGTGACAATGACAGATTAGCATCTCGTGTTGCACAAATATCAGGTGCAGACTCACTTATATTGCTTTCTGATGTAGACGGTCTTTATACGCACAATCCAAAAATATATAAAAATGCAAAATTAATAAAAGAAATTAAAAATATAGATAAAGATATAGAAAAAATAGCCACCAAAAGTATTAGTGAGCATGGCACAGGTGGTATGAAGACTAAAATAGATGCTGCAAAAATCTGTCAATTATCAGGATGCCAAATGGTAATAGCAAATGGATTATTAAGCAGACCCATTAAAAAAATAACTGAAGAGAATAATTGCACATGGTTTTTACCTAAAGTTTCAAAATTGGCTGCTAGAAAAAAATGGATTATTAGCTCTATTTCACCTAAGGGTGCACTTATTATTGATGACGGTGCAAAACAGGCACTTTCAAATGGTAAAAGCTTATTAGCAGCAGGAATAAAAAAAGTGTCTGGCCGTTTTAGTAAAGGTGACCACATCAAAGTTTTAGATAGAAATAATTACGAATGCGCAAGAGGACTTAGTTCTTTTTCATCGAATGAAATAGAAAAAATTATGGGTCACCACTCAAAAGAGATAGAAAAATTACTAGGATATATTTCTAAATCAGAAGTAATTCATAAAGATGATATAGTAGAGGTATAAAATGAGTAGATATATGAGCTTAATAGGTCAAAATGCAAGAAAAGCATCGCTTGATAAAATTAATTCAAAAACTAAAAATAAAATTTTAAAAAGATATGCCTTCTTATTAGGTCAAGAAAAACAGTCTATACTTAAAGCTAACCAAAAAGACATTCAATTTGCTCTTGGCAAAGGCTTAAAAAGCAATCTAATAGAAAGATTAACTATCGATGAAAAAAAATTAATAGGCATAAAAAATTCTATAGATAAAATTGCTAACTTAAAAGATCCTGTTGATACTACTTTGGAAAAATGGCGCAGACCAAATGGTTTAACAATTAGCAGAGTGTCTATACCTATTGGTGTTATAGGTGTTATTTATGAAAGTAGACCCAACGTTACATCTGATGTTGCAAGCTTATGCTTCAAATCTGGAAATGCTGTAATTTTAAAGGGCGGCTCTGAGGCCATAAATACTAATAAAATTTTAGCAAAACTATTTAGGACGTCTCTTAGAGAAAATAAAGTGAATGAAAACTTTATTCAATTTATAGATTCTAAAGACAGAAAAATGGTCGACTTTATGCTTTCAAAAATGAAAGATTATATTGATGTAATAATACCTCGTGGTGGAAAAAATTTAGTAAAAAGAGTTCAACAATTTTCAAATGTCCCTATTATCGGTCACTTGGAAGGTCTTTGTCATACTTTTATTGATAAGGATGCTAATCTAAAGATGGCTACAGACATTACCTATAATGCCAAGCTAAGAAATACTAGTATTTGTGGGGCTACTGAAACAATTTTGATGCATGAAAAAATTGTTAAGAAATTCTGTAACCCAATTTTAAAAAAGTTAGAAGAAAATAATTGCAAGATCTATGGAGACCGTTTTTTAAAAAAATATTACAAGGGGAAAATTTATCCAGCAAAAGAAAAAGATTGGTCTACTGAATATTTATCAGCAGCAGTTTCTGTAAAAACAGTCAAAGATTGTGAAGATGCTATTAATCATATTAACAAATATGGAACTATGCACACAGACTCTATCATTACTAAAAATAAAAAAACTGCAAATAAATTTTTAAAAAATGTTAAAAGTTCTATAGCAATGCATAATACATCTACTCAATTTGCTGATGGTGGTGAATTTGGTTTTGGTGGTGAAGTTGGCATTTCGACAAACACTTTGCCTCCAAGAGGACCTGTGGGATTAGGACAGCTCGTTTCATACAAATACGAAATTATTAGTAATGGCAAAACTAGAAAATAACTTAAAACAAAAAAAGACAAAAATTGGAATCTTGGGGGGAACTTTTGATCCTGCCCACAAAGGCCATTTAGAAATCTCTAAACAGGCTAAAAAAATATTAGAATTAAAAAATATTATATGGGCAATTACCAAACAAAACCCATTTAAAAACACAAGTAAAACAGATCTAAAAAATAGAATAAAATTTGCAAAAAAATTCATTGGTAAAAATGATTTTATTAAAGTTAAGTTTTATGAAGAAAAAGTTCTTTCCAATAAAACAATCGACCTCATCAATTATCTAGATAAAGATAAAAAATTTGAGATTTATTTCATTATGGGTGCTGATAATCTAATCAATTTTCATAAATGGCATAAATGGAAATCTATTATAAAAAAATGTAACCTTCTTGTATTTGATCGACAGGGATATAAGGCTAAATCACTAAAGTCTGTTACCTTTAATGGTGTAAATAAAAAAAAACTATCTTTTATTAATTTTAAAAAGGTCAATATTTCATCTTCTCAATTAAGAAAAATTTGATAAGGTTAAATGTATTAATGGAAAAAAACGTAGACCTTAAAAATTTAATCCTAAAAACCCTAGATTCTAATAAAGCCCTAGATATTATTTCAATAGATCTTAAGAATAAAAGTTCAATGGCTGACTATATGATTATAGCAAGTGGAACTTCTTCTAGGCATATTCAAGCTTTATCTGAAATGGTATTAGAAAAATTAAAGGGTAATGGAGTAAAAAATTCTAAGATTGAAGGAAAAGAAAGTGCAGACTGGAAATTAGTTGATGGTATAGACTTAATTGTTCACATATTTCATCCAGATAAAAGAAAATTTTATGAATTAGAAAAAATATGGTCACAAGTTATTCCTAAAGAAAAAGTGATGATATGATTTTGACTAAAAGATTTTTTATTTTTTTTATAATACTATTATTTACTTTTCAAAAAAGTTTTTCTGAAAACACTGACATATATAAAAAAATTGATTTGTTTGGTGAGGTGCTTGAAAAAATTAGCAAAGAATACGTTGATGAAGTAGATCAATCAAAAAGTATGGATTCAGCCATAAATGGTTTATTACAATCACTAGATCCCTATTCTGCATATATGACACCTGAAAGTTTTGAGGGTATGCAAACTGAAACTAGTGGAGAATTTGGTGGACTTGGTATTGAAGTTGGTATGGAAGCAGGTGTTGTGAAAGTAATATCACCAATAGATAATACTCCAGCATCAAAAGCAGGATTAAAAGCTGGTGATTATATTGTAAAAATTAATAACACTCAGGTTCAAGGGAAATCATTAATGGAAGCAGTAGACTTAATGAGGGGACCTGTTGGATCGAGTATTGAAATAACAGTTAGAAGAAGAGGTGTTAAAAAAGCATTAATTTTTAATATAACGAGAGAGGTTATTCAGGTTCAATCTGTTAAATCTGAACTTATAGATAATAATATTGGTTATATAAGACTAACTTCCTTTAACGAAAATAGTAGTGAACAAATTAAAGAAAAGATTAATAAATTAAATAAAAATAAAGATCTAAAGGGATATATCTTAGATTTAAGAAATAACCCTGGTGGCTTGCTTTCTCAGGCAATTAAAATTTCAGACTTTTTTTTAGAAAATGGTGAGATTGTATCGACAAGAAGTCGACAAGCCTCAGAAAATCGAAAATGGTTTGCTAAAAAAGGTGATCTAACAAATGGTAAAACACTAATTATACTTATTAACTATGGATCAGCATCGGCATCAGAAATAGTAGCAGGTGCATTAAAAGATCATAAAAGAGCTATTATACTTGGAGAAAATAGTTATGGAAAAGGTTCTGTACAATCAATAATCCCTTTAAAAAATAGAGGTGCTATTAGATTAACAATTGCAAAATATTATCTCCCTTCAGGAAAATCTATTTCTGAAGTAGGTGTAACGCCTGATATAGAAGTTGCAGAAGGTTCAGATGATTTTAAATTTAATTCTGAAACCGATAATCAATTGAATTTTGCAATAAAATTATTCAACGGATAAATGTCGGACAATAAAGTAAATTTACCTCTTAGAAGTGGAGTTGGAATTGTTGTCCTAAACAAAGATAATAAAGTTTTTGTTGCAAAAAGAATTGATAATCAAAAAAATTTTTGGCAAATGCCCCAAGGTGGTGTTGATAAGGGTGAAGACTACTTAACTGCTGCTTACAGAGAACTAGAAGAAGAAACTAGTATAAAAAATGTTGAATTAATTAAAGAGTGTGATGGATTAATCTCTTATGAATTACCAAAAAACTTATTAGGTATAATTTGGAAAGGTAAGTATAGGGGTCAGGAACAAAAGTGGTTTATAATGAGATTTTTAGGGCAAGATAACGAGATTGATATTAAGACTAAACATCCTGAATTTTGTGAATGGAAATGGATTGATCTTGAAAATATAACTGACCTAGTTGTAGACTTTAAGCTACATGTATACAAAGATGTTAAAGAAAAAGTAAAAGAAATTCTTAATTAAGAGTTTTTAGCACATCAATTTTTTGATCAACTAAGTATTTATTTTGATCTGTAATGTCACTATTTTTTGAACTTTCTTCTGCTTGAGCAAGTAGTTCACTAATTTTATCTTTATCAATATCTTTAATATTGAAAATAGAACTTGTTAGAACTGATAAATTATTATTCTTAAATTCAACAATTCCATCCTCAACGTAATAATTGTCTTCTCCTGATTTAGAAAAGATTTTAATAATCCCTGGCTTTAAAAATGAAATAATTGAGATATGGTCCTTTAAAATCCCCATTTCTCCTTCAAAAGCAGGCACAACAACTTCTGTTACATCTTCTTTTGAAAGAAAAGATTTTTCTGGGTTTACGATTTCTATTTTGAACTCTTCACTCATTATGCGGCAGCATCTTTCGCCATTTTTTCTGCTTTTTCTATAGCTTCTTCAATTGTACCCACCATATAAAATGCAGCTTCTGGTAAATGATCATACTCACCATTACATATTGCAGCAAAACCTTTAATTGTAGATTCTAAATCTACTAATTTTCCTGGAGAACCAGTAAAGACTTCGGCAACAAAGAAAGGTTGTGATAAGAATCTTTGAATTCTTCTAGCTCTAGCTACTGTTAATTTATCTTCTTCAGATAATTCATCCATTCCTAAAATCGCAATAATATCTTGTAGTGATTTATAAGTTTGAAGAATTTTTTGCACTTCTCTGGCAACTCTGTAATGCTCATCTCCAACTATTCTAGGATCTAAAATTCTAGAAGTAGAATCTAGGGGATCTACTGCTGGATAAATTCCAATTTCAGCTATTTGTCTAGACAATACAGTTGTTGCATCTAAGTGAGCAAAAGATGTAGCAGGCGCCGGGTCAGTTAAGTCATCTGCTGGTACATAAATCGCTTGTACAGATGTAATAGAACCTTTGTTAGTTGTTGTAATTCTTTCTTGAAGGTTACCCATGTCTGTTGCAAGTGTAGGCTGATATCCAACAGCTGAAGGAATTCTTCCTAATAGTGCAGAAACTTCTGAACCTGCTTGAGTAAATCTAAAAATGTTATCAACGAAGAATAATACATCTTGTCCTTCTTGGTCTCTAAAATATTCAGCTACAGTTAGACCTGTTAAGGCAACTCTTGCTCTAGCCCCTGGGGGTTCATTCATTTGACCATACACTAGTGCTGCTTTTGATCCTGGACCTTCTGGCTTAATAACGCCTGAATCTATCATTTCGTGATAAAGGTCATTTCCTTCTCTAGTTCTTTCTCCAACACCAGCAAACACAGAAAATCCACCATGAGCTTTTGCTACGTTGTTAATTAATTCCATAATAAGTACTGTCTTACCAACACCCGCACCTCCAAATAAACCAATTTTTCCTCCTTTGGCATATGGTGCTAATAGATCAACTACTTTAATTCCTGTAACTAGAATTTCTGTCTCTGTTGACTGATCACTAAATTCAGGTGCAGCTCTGTGAATTGACCATTTCTCTTTTGTTTTAACTTCACCTTTTTCATCAATAGGTTCACCTATTACATTTATAATTCTTCCTAAAGTTTCTGGACCAACTGGAACTTGAATGGGAGCACCTGTTGCCGTTACTTCGTCTCCTCTTTTTAATCCTTCAGTGGCATCCATTGCAATTGTTCTAACACTTGATTCACCAAGGTGCTGAGCAACTTCTAAAACTAATCTGTTGTCTCCATTTTTACATTCTAATGCTGATAAAATTTCTGGTAATTCTCCATCAAATTTTACGTCTACTACTGCTCCAATGATCTGTGTGATTTTTCCTTTGCTCATAATTATAAACTTTCCGCTCCTGATATGATTTCAATTAGTTCTTTTGTAATAGCTGCTTGACGACTTCTATTATACTCAATAGTAAGCTTGTCAACCATTTCACCTGCGTTTCGAGTTGCACTATCCATTGCGCTCATTCTTGAACCCTGTTCGCTAGCTGAATTTTCTAACATCGCTTTAAAAATCTGAGTAGATATATTTTTAGGCAATAAATTGCTTAAAATTTCATCTTCATCTGGTTCAAATTCATAATTATCCTCAGAAGAATTTTCTTCTGCTTCAGATGTTTTTAAAGGAATTATTTGTTGTTCTTGAGGTATTTGAGTGATTACATTTTTAAATTTATTATAAAAAATTGTACACACGTCAAATTCTTCTTTTTCAAAGTTTTCAATTATCATTTTTCCTACTTTTTCAGCATCTAGATAATTGATAGTTTTTGAATCTTTAAAAGATATTCTCTCTACAATATCATCTTTATAAACTCTTTTTAATTGATCATATCCCTTAGATCCAACAGTTATAATCTTTAAAGTTTTTCCCTCATCAGATATTTTTTTAAAATATGCTTTGGCTTTTTTAATAATATTTGTATTAAAACCACCACATAGACCCCGGTCAGATGTTAACACAATACATAAATGTACCTTATCTTCACCTGTTCCAGAAAGGAGCTTAGGTGCATTTTCCTTGTCAGAAATACCACTAGATAAATTAAGAATAATGTTATTCATTTTTTCAGAATAAGGTCTTCCCTTTTCAGCATTTTCTTGTGCTCTTCTAAGTTTAGCAGCCGCAACCATTTTCATGGCTTTGGTAATTTTTTGTGTAGACTTTACACTCGCTATTCTTTTTTTTAAGTCGTCTAGTGTTGCCATATTTTAAGAATTAAAGTTCTTCTTAAGTTCCATGATAGTTTCAACTAATGATTTTTCAGTATCTTCTTCAAGCTTACCTGAGCTTAAAACAGATTCTAAAATTTCTGGTTTTTCAGATTTACATTTTTCAATAATCTTAGATTCGAACTCAGCAATATCTTTAAGTTCTACATCATCCAAATAACCTTTAACTCCACAGAAAACTGAAATTACTTGCTCAGCAACTGTCATAGGAGAATATTGTTTTTGTTTTAGAAGTTCAGTTAGTTTTGAACCTCTATTTAAAAGTTTTTGTGTTGATGCATCTAAATCAGATCCAAATTGTGCAAAGGCAGCCATTTCTCTATATTGAGCAAGCTCCAGCTTCATTGAACCAGAAACTTTTTTCATTGCTTTTGTTTGTGCTGCAGATCCAACTCTAGAAACTGATAGACCTACGTTAATCGCTGGTCTAATTCCTTGGTTAAATAATTCTGTTTCAAGAAATATTTGACCATCTGTAATTGATATAACGTTAGTAGGAATAAAAGCAGATACGTCTCCACCTTGCGTTTCAATTATTGGAAGAGCGGTTAATGAACCTCCACCATGCTCATCACTAAGCTTGGCTGCTCTCTCAAGTAATCTGCTGTGTAAATAAAATACATCTCCTGGATAAGCTTCTCTTCCTGGAGGTCTTCTTAATAAAAGTGACATTTGTCTATAAGCTACAGCCTGTTTAGATAAATCATCATAAATGATTAATGCATGCATACCATTATCTCTATAGTATTCACCCATAGTACAGCCTGTATATGGTGCTAAAAACTGAAGTGGCGCTGCGTCTGAAGCAGTAGCAGCTACAATTGTTGTATATTCCATTGCACCAGCTTCTTCTAAAGTTTTTTGAATTTGTCTAACTGTAGATCTTTTTTGACCTATAGCGACATAGATACAATAAAGTTTTTGCTTCTCATCGCCAGATTCATTTATTTTTTTCTGGTTAATGATCGCATCGATAGCAACTGCAGTTTTTCCAGTTTGTCTATCACCAATAATTAATTCACGCTGTCCTCTTCCAACTGGAACTAGACTGTCAATTGATTTTAAGCCTGTTTGCATTGGTTCGCTAACAGATTGTCTTGGAATAATTCCAGGAGCTTTTACTTCAACTCTACTTCTTTTAGTTGCTTTATCTAAAGCACCTTTACCGTCGATTGGATTTCCTAATCCATCAACAACTCTTCCTAATAATTCTTTTCCAACAGGTGCATCAACAATACTTCCTGTTCTTTTAACAACATCACCTTCTTTAATTTTTCTGTCATCTCCAAAAATTACAACTCCAACATTTTCACTTTCTAAGTTTAGAGCCATTCCTTTTGATCCATCAGAAAATTCTACCATCTCTCCAGCTTGAACATTGTCTAATCCATATACTCTAGCAATACCATCTCCTACTGACAAAACTTGACCAACTTCTGTCACTTCTGCTTTATCGCCAAATTTTTTAATTTGTTCTTTTAATATCTTTGTTACTTCTGATGGGTTTATATCCATTTATGCCTCTATCATCCTATTTTCGATTTGTTGTAATTTATTTTTAATGGAAGTGTCCACCATTGTGCTTCCGACTTGCACAATCAAACCCCCAATTAAACTTGCATCGTGTTTGTAGTTTAATTTTATTTTTGAACTAAAGTTTTTAGTCAATTCTTCTTTTATGTTGTTAATCTCATTTTCAGTAAGATCTTTTGCAGAAGTTAATTCTGCTTTTAATTCACCTCTTTTGACTGAACATGTCTCAACAAAGCTTTTTAGAATTTTATCCACATAAAAGAATCTTCTTTTAGATATTAAGAAACTTAAAAATTTTGTTAATAATTCATTTAATTTATATTGTTCTGAAATTTTGCTTAGAGCATTCAATTGGTCTTCTTTGTTATTTGTTGGATCCTTAATTAAAGACTTAAAATCTTCACTTGAAGCAATTAAATTAATGATTGAAGCAGAATGAACCTCGATCTCGCTTAAATTATTAGCTTCTATTGCTAATTCATAAAGTGCCAGGGAGTATCTGCCTGCTGATGTTTCGGAAAAACCTTTATTTTTGCTCAATTTATTGTTCCTTATAAATATTTGAAGATTTATTAAATTTCCGTTTTAATTAACATATGACCCTATTCTCTTCAAGTCACACATTGTCTAAAAGTGTTATTTTTTGACCGTTAATTGAAGTTTATTGGATCAACATCAACTGTTAGTTTCATTCCAGTAGGAAATTTGAATTTTTCAATGATTTTGGCTAGTGAATTCTGTACTTTTAAAGATTTTCTACCTCTGATCAAAAGTCTTACTCTGAACTTTCTTTTTAATCTAAATATAGGTGCATTTACAGGACCAAGAACTCTACCTTCGACAGCACTTTCTATAAAAACTTTAAACTTATAAGCCTCTTTTTCAAGTTCTCTTTCATTGCTGCCAGTAATTATTAAAGCAATAAATCTCTGAAACGGTGGAAGATTATTTTCCCTTCTAATTTCAAGTTCTTTATCTAAAAAAATATCAGGATCTTTATTTGTAATGTCTGTTATCATTTTGGTATCTAAATTATAAGTTTGAAAATAAACAGTTGCTGGCTTTCCTGTTCTTCCTGCTCTCCCTGAAAGTTGATGATATAACTGTAAATTCTTTTCTGCCCCCCGTAAGTCATGACCTTGTGATGATAAGTCGATATCAACTACTACTATACAATTTAAGCTTGGAAAATGAAATCCTTTAGAAATTAATTGAGTCCCAATTAAAATTTGGATTTCATTATTTATAATTTTTTCTAAAACGTCAGAAGAACTTTTTTTATTCATTGTATCACTAGAAAATATAGTTGTTTCCTTGGTGGGAAAAATTTTTTTTACTTCTTCAGATATCCTTTCAACTCCAGGCCCACTAAAAATAAAATCACATTTTCCTTCTTTCGAGCAGTCCCTATTTAGTAAAGCTTTGTATCCACAGTAGTGACATAATAAATTTTGTTTGTTTTTGTGATAAACCAAATTTATTGAACAATTTGGACATGAATAACTAGTAAAACATTTTTTACATAATACATGGGGTGAAAATCCTCTTCTATTTAAAAAAAATAATACTTGATCTTTTTTTTCAAGATGAAATTTTACTTTCTCAATTGTTTCTTTTGATATCCAAGATTGAGTTTCTAACTTTGAATTATTAAGATTAATTATTTCATATTTTGGTAAAGAGGCATTTAAATATCTTTGATCAAGTTTTGATAAACTATATTTGCCTTTTTTAATATTGTCATAAGTTTCAATAGAGGGGACAGCTGTTATTAAATTGATTGGAATATTTTCAAAGGATGCTCTAGAAATTGCCATGTCTCTTGCATTGTAAGTTACTCCCTCATCTTGTTTATAAGATTGATCATGTTCTTCATCAACAATGATTAATCCTAGTTTTTTAAAAGGTAAAAACAATGAGGATCGAGCACCAATTACAACTTTAATTTTATCATTTGCTATTCCACTCCAAATAATTTCTTTATTTTTTTTTGTAATACCTGAGTGCCACACAGCAGGCTTGAATCCAAAAAATTCTATAAATTTATTTTGAAATTGTCCTGTTAATCCAATTTCTGGCAGTAGAATTAACCCTTGAAAACCCTTATTAATTATCTCTTTTAAAGCCTCAAAATAAACCATCGTTTTACCAGACCCTGTAGTGCCTTGTAAAACATGAACTCTAAATTTTTGATTTAATACATTCATTTTTTTTAATGAATCTTTTTGCTCTTTAGAAAGTTTTATTTCATTTTCTTTGATGTCAATTTTGAATGGCTCATAAGCTTCAATTGGTAACTTTTCTATGGCACCACTACTTAATAATAACAATTTTAATGCCATACCTTTAGGGGTCATATTGTATTCAGAAAACCAATTTAAGAATTTAATTGTATTTTTCTTTATTGGTGGAACATCTAATTTTCTTAAAACTTTTTTAATTGCAAAATTTTTGTTTGTTTTTTTTTCAAAGTCATCCCACACAACTCCCGTCACCTCTGACTTTCCAAAGGGTACCACTACATAGTCCCCAACTTTTAAAGTCAAATCAGAATTGTATGTAAAGGGATGATTAAAAATATTTGGTATAAGAATCGGTACTTTCATATCTTTATAATATGAAAATACTTTAAGAGTGTATTGCTCTTTTATCTACTGATAACGCTGCTTCTTTTACTGCTTCAGAAAATGTTGGATGCGCATGACATGTTCTTGCAATATCTTCAGCGCTAGCACCAAACTCCATTGCAACTCCAATTTCTCCAATTAATTCACCTGCATGAGGTCCAATAATATGTGCTCCTAAAACTCTATCTGTTTTTTCATCAGCTAGGATTTTAACAAAACCTTCTGCCTCATCAATTGCTTTGGCTCTTGAGTTTGCCATAAATGAAAATTTACCAATTTTATATTTAGTATTTGCTTCTTTTAATTGCTCTTCTGTTTTCCCAATTGAAGCAACTTCTGGTGTTGTATAAACAACTCCAGGAATAATATCATAATTAACATGTCCTGATTGTCCTGCAATATTTTCTGCAACTGCAATACCTTCATCTTCAGCTTTGTGCGCTAACATTGGTCCATCTATTACATCACCAATTGCATAAACATTACTTACATTTGTTTGAAAGCTTTTATTTGTTATAATTCTTTTCTTTTCATCCAATTCAACACCAATTGCTTCTAAATTTAAATTGTTAGTGTTAGGTTTTCTGCCAACAGATATAAGAACAACATCACAATCAAAATTTATTTTTTTTCCATCTTTGTCAGACGTTGAAACACTAGCTCCATTGGTGTTTTTAGTAATTCCCTCTACTTTAGTTTGCATGTGGAAGTTAATTCCTTGTTTCTTTAAAATTTTCATAAATTCTGAGGATATTTCTCTATCCATTCCTGGCGTAATATGATCAAGAAATTCTACCACATGAACTTCAGCACCTAATCTAGACCAAACAGATCCCATCTCTAATCCTATATAACCTCCACCAACTACAACCATTTTTTTTGGAACCGATTGCAGAGTTAATGCACCTGTTGAAGATACAATTATTTTTTCATCAAATTTCATTCCTGGCAATTCTACTGGTACAGATCCTGTGCTAATTACCGTTTTATCTGCTTCAATTATAGTTTCTTTTTTTTGATCATCTAATATTGAGACTGTCTCTTATACACATCTGACGCTGCCGACGAATA
>CALCPL010000029.1 GCA_937897125.1 uncultured Candidatus Pelagibacter sp.
TCGGCAGCGTCAGATGTGTATAAGAGACAGTTATGGCACCATGGAATATCGTTTATATTCCAAAAATATTTGACCCATTTTCAGGTCACGAGTCTAAAGGTGAATTAACTCAAATATTTTCTACTAGATTAAAAGAAATTACTTATGAAAAATTTAAAGTACAAATTGATGATTATAATAGTATCGTAAATAATTCAAAATTTATCAGTAGTTTAAATTCATCAATTGAAAATTTAAAATCTAATAACAGTGAAGTATCAGATAAATTATTAAATTCTATTAAGGATGAATTTTCAGAGATAAAAATATAATGAAAAAAAAAGAAGCCATTTTTTATGAAGGTAATTCCTTCCCATCGCCAGGACCAGATATTCTAGAACTTAAAGCAGATAATAAAGGAAGCGTTATGGAGGGTTGTTTTCAAGGGCTTGAAGATCAATTAACTGAAAGAAAGATTAAAAACTTTTGGAAAAAGATGGATGAACTAAATGTTTGGAATTGGCAAAAAAAATATGACCCAGCTGGTAGAATTTGTGACGGTCATATGTGGAAATTATACTTAAGAAATAGAGAGGGAAGATCAATGGTTGCTAATGGTCATCAAGAATACCCTTATAATTTTAAAAAAGTGCTTAATGCTTTGAATAATCTATTTGGCTCTAAAGTTGGAAAAGGAGAAAGTTTCAAAATAGAAAATGAAGTTATTGAATTAAGTGCCGAGTATTACAAGGGACATCAATATATATCCTTAGAAAATAATGTCGGTTTGGTTGATGAACTTGGAAATACTACCAAAGTTAAAATAGATGAATTTAAAAAGCAAAACTTCTGGAAAAAAATAGATGAACTTGGTGTTTGGAATTGGCATAGTAAATATCCTCATAGACAACCAAAATATGCAGCTCCAACATGCCAAACATTTTGGAGGTTAAAAATAATTAATCATGATAAAGCAAAGTATTGTTCTGGTTATTATTTTTTCCCACGTAACTTTAAAAAGTTTACTAAAGAACTTAGTATTTTAATGGGTGTAGAAATCAATATTGACTAAAATAAAGAAAAAATGAAAGAAAGAAAAATAATTCAAAGTTCTAAATCCTGGAGAGATCTTGATCGAACTATAAAAAAACTTATCAAGAATAAGCAAACTACACTTGCAGGATCTATATTTGAACATTTAACCAAACTTTATTTTGAGGTGTCACCAGAATACAAGACCAAACTTAGTAAAGTTTATTTGTTAAATGAAGTCCCAAATGCTTTAAAAAAGAAACTAAAATTACCTAATACTGATGAGGGAATAGATTTAATAGCTGAAACATTTGATAAAGAATATTGGGCAATTCAGTGTAAATTTCGATCAGACAAAACAGAAACATTAAAAGTTAAAGGAGATTTAGCAACATTCAACAATCTTGCCTTTACTGTTTGTAAAAATATATCACACGGAATTGTTTGTGCTACGGTAAATAGACCTCCCAAGAAAGAACATCTTTTAAATGTAGGTTATATTTTATTAAAAGATTGGTTAGGCTTAGATAGAGATAATGGTGAATTATTTAAACAAATTAAAAACAAAGCTATTGGTAAAATTACAAAACCTAAAAAACTAAGTCCAAGGCCCCATCAAAAAAACGCAATAACTAAAACTCTTTCTTATTTCAAAAATAATGAAAGAGGCAAAATGATTATGCCTTGTGGAACAGGTAAAAGCTTAACTGCATTTTGGATAGCAGAGAAGATGAAATCTAAATCAATTTTAGTTGCAGTCCCGAGTTTATCGCTTTTACAACAAACCCTAAAAGTTTGGACAAGAGAATTTCTACTTCATAACATTCAACCAGATTGGTTGTGTGTATGTTCTGATGATACCGTTAAAGAAGAACAAGATGACTTTGTAACCTTTTCAGCTGATCTTGGTATTAAAGTTGATACTGACCCAAGAGTAATTAAAAAATTTCTAAGTAAAAAAACTAATAAAATAAAAATAGTATTTACAACTTACCAATCAGGTAGAGCAACAGCAATTGGCTCTAAAGGATTTGTATATGATCTTGGTATAATGGATGAAGCTCATAAGACAGTTGGCTCTAAAACTAAGGAGATGGCTCATTTACTTCATCAAAAGAATGTAAAAATTAAAAAGCGATTATTTATGACTGCAACAGAAAGACTATTTAGAGGAGATAGTGATGAGTTTATGTCTATGGATGATCCTAGAGATTATGGAAATTTGATTTATGAATTAAGTTTTAAAGAAGCGATTAACTCAAAGCCACCTATTATTTCTGATTATAAGATAATTACTTTTGGAATATCTAATCCAGAAATTGAATCAATTACCCAAGACAACAAATATCTAGAAGTTAAAAAAGATTTAAAAGATATAACTGCAAGAGAACTTGCAATTGGAATAGCTCTTAGAAAAGCAATTAAAAAACTGAAGATAAAGAATGCAATTTCTTTTCATCGATCAATTAAAAGAGCAGATAATTTTAGAAAGCAACAGGATCTAATCACTAAGATTTATCCAACTTATGGAAAGTTAAAGACCTTCCATGTTAGAGGAGATATGCCAACCTCTGATAGAGCATTGGAAATGCTATCTTTTGAAGAAGAGCAAGGTTTAATGACTAATGCTAGATGTTTAACTGAAGGGGTGGATTTACCTGCAATTGATTGTGTTTGTTTTACAGATCCTAAAAGAAGTAAAGTTGATATCGTGCAAGCTGCAGGACGTGCTCTTCGTTTATCAAAGGGTAAAAAGTTTGGTTATATATTAATTCCAATATTCATCCCTGATGGAATGGATTTTAGTACAGCAGCAGAACAACAAGGTTTTGATGATGTAGCTACTACCGTTAGGGCATTAGCAACTACTGATAAAAGAATAGTTGAATATTTAAAAGCAATATCTGAAGGAAAAACACCCCCAATTGGAGGAAGTCCAGTTGATGGGATTACTTCTA
>CALCPL010000030.1 GCA_937897125.1 uncultured Candidatus Pelagibacter sp.
GCACCTTCACCCCAAGGGTTTTGAGCTGCAGCTTTTTTCTTAGAAAAAGAATAAATTAAGTTAACAAAAAATACTAATAAACCACCAACTGCTATGTATGAGCCAACTGATGAAACATAATTCCATCCAGCAAATGCATCTGGGTAATCAGCATATCTTCTTGGCATTCCCGCTAAACCTAAAAAATGTTGAGGGAAAAATACCAGGTTAACTCCAATAAATGTTAACCAAAAATGTATTTTTCCTAAAGTTTCAGAATATTCATAACCAGACATTTTACCAAACCAATAATAAAATCCTGCAAAGATTGCGAATACTGCTCCTAAAGATAATACATAATGAAAGTGAGCAACCACATAATAAGTATCATGCATTGCAGTATCAACACCTGCATTTGCAAGCACAACGCCTGTTACTCCACCAACTGTAAATAAAAATATAAAGCCTAATGCCCATAGCATTGGAGTTTTAAATGAAATTGATCCACCCCACATTGTTGCAATCCATGAAAATATTTTAATACCTGTTGGTACTGCAATAATCATTGTTGCTGCTATAAAATATGCTTTAGTATCAGTGCTTAAACCAACGGTATACATGTGGTGAGCCCAAACAACAAAACCTACAACACCAATTGAAACCATTGCGTAAGCCATTCCCAAATATCCAAATACTGGTTTTTTAGAAAATGTTGAAACAATATGACTAATCATTCCAAAGCCAGGTAAAATTAAAATATAAACTTCTGGATGACCAAAGAACCAAAATAAATGCTGGTACAAAACAGGATCTCCACCTGTTTGAGCATCAAAAAATGCTGTTCCAAAATTTCTATCCGTTAAAAGCATTGTAATTGCACCAGCTAAAACTGGTAGTGATAATAACAATAAAAATGCTGTAACTAGAACAGACCAAGCAAATAAAGGCATTTTGTGCAAAGTCATACCTGGCGTTCTCATATTCAAAATTGTTGTAATAAAGTTAACTGCTCCTAAAATTGAAGAAGCTCCAGCTAAGTGCAAACTTAAAATAGCAAAATCCATTGCAGGTCCTGGCTGTCCAGCTTTAGAAGATAAAGGCGGATATAAAGTCCATCCTCCGCCGACACCTTGTTGACCTGGAGGGCCATCTACAAATATTGAAAGTAATAGTAAAATAAATGAAGCAGGTAATAACCAAAATGAAATATTATTCATTCTTGGAAACGCCATATCAGGTGCACCAATCATGATGGGTACAAACCAATTACCAAATCCACCAATCATTGCAGGCATCACCATAAAGAAAATCATTATTAATCCATGACCAGTAACCAACACATTATATAAGTGATAATTTCCACCTAAAATTCCATCACCAGGGTGCATTAATTCAATTCTCATTAATACTGAAAAAGCTGTTCCAATAATTCCTGCAAAAATTGCAAAAATTAAATACATTGTTCCAATATCTTTATGGTTAGTTGAGTAAGCCCAACGTTTCCAACCTGTTGGTGTGTGATGATCGTCTTGTGATGCTGTTTGTGTATACATTTTTATTTACTCGCTAGTTTTTTATATTCATTTTCTGTAATTGGCTCATTTGCAAATTTCATTTTAGCTTCTGCTAACCATATTGCATATTCTTCATCTGTCACAACTCTTACTGTGATCGGCATAAAAGCATGTTGTATTCCACATAACTCAGAGCATTGACCATAATATGTTCCTACTTTTTCAGCTTTAAACCAAGTTTCATTTATTCTTCCTGGAACGGCATCTCTTTTAACTCCAAAAGATGGTAATGCCCAAGCATGCAATACATCATTAGCTGTAATTAAAACTTTAACCACTTTATTAACTGGAACAACAATTTCATTATCAACAGTTAGTAATCTTGGTTGATTTTCTTTTAATTCATCTTCTTTGATCATGTACGATTCAAAAATAATATTTTCATCAGGATATTCGTATCCCCAGTACCACTGATAACCAACAGCTTTAATTGTTACATCGACTTTTGGAATCGTATCTTGCTTGTATAAAAGTTTAAATGATGGAACTGCCATTACGATTAAAATTAAACATGGAACTAATGTCCACAAAACTTCTACTGCAACATTATGAGTAGTTTTTGATGGATTAGGATTTTTTGATTCTCTAAATCTTATACAAGTATAAATCATAAGAAATAAAACAAAAACAGTGATAGCAATAATTATTGGAAGTAGAATATTGTTGTGAAAACTAACAATTTCACTCATTCCTTGAGATGCAGAATCTTGGAAACCCAACTGCCAATTTTTAGGTTGATTAGCCCATGCATGAGTTGATAAAATTGTAGCTAGAACTGTAAATAAAATTTTTTTCATTTGTTACACACTATATAAAGTGTCTTTTTAAAAATTACACTTTTGTTTTAGCGACAAAATATCAATTTAATGCGTAATTTACAATTGATAGTGCTGAAATTACTGCAGTTTCAGACCTTAATATGTTCTCATTTATTTTAATTGGCTGAACATCCTTAAATGTAAGAATCTCCTCTCTTTCTTCTTCTGAAAAATCACCTTCTGGACCAATAATAACACAAGTTGGATTGCTAGTTAATTTAGCTAAATCTAATTTTTTATTTTTAGAATTTAAATCAGTAAATATTAAGTCCATCTTTTCATTATTTAAAAAACTTTTTAATGATTGAGGGTCTTCAATAGATGGAACATTAATACGATTAGATTGCTCAGCAGCTTCTATAATTACTTTTTCTAATCTTTCTTTATTAATTTTTCTTACAATTGTTCTGTCAAATATTATTGGTAAAAATTTTGTAACACCAAGCTCTGTTGCTTTTTGAATCATAAAATTAAAGTAGTTTGATTTAATAGGTGAAAAAGCTAACCACAATTCTTTGGTACTTTCTTTTTGTCTTAATTGTTTTGTAATATTAAATTCAACAATACTTTTTGAAATAGTTAAAATTTTTGCTTCCCACTCACCACTGCTATTAAATAATGAAAAAACCTCACTCACTTTAACTCTCATCACTTTATTTACATAGTGAGATTGTGATTTATCAAGCTTAGCTGTTAAATTAAGTGATAAACTTTCTTTAAAAAATAATCTAATATTACTCATTAATGTTAAGTTAATTTATGAAAAATATTAAAGCAATAATTTTTGATGCATATGGCACTTTATTTGATGTCAACTCTGCTGCAGAAAAATGTAAAGATAAAATTGGTGATAAGTGGGAAGGTTTTGCAAATTACTGGAGAACTACTCAATTAGAATACACTTGGCTTAGAAGTCTAATGAATAGACATAAAGACTTTTGGCAAGTCACAGAAGACAGTTTAGATAAATCAATGAAGGCATTTGAAATAGATACTTCTATGAAGAATGAATTATTAAATCTTTATAAGGTGCTCTCACCTTTTCCTGAGGTACCTGAGGTTTTAAAAAAATTAAAAGAAAAAAATTATAAATTAGGTATTCTTTCAAATGGAACACCCTCTCTTCTTAACGAATTAGTTAAGAGTAATAATCTAGATAATATATTTGATGATATTTTTTCAATTGAAGAAGTTGGAATTTATAAACCAGATTCGAAAGTTTATGACTTACCAATTAAAAAATATAAAATACAAAAAGAAGAAG